>NZ_JASHIT010000005.1:0-163090 GCF_030733595.1 Halomonas sp. MMSF_3323
CGTGGCCGGATTCACCACCTTCGCCACCTTCACCACCGTGGCCGGCTTCACCACCTTCGCCACCTTCACCACCGTGGCCGGCTTCACCACCTTCGCCACCTTCACCACCGTGGCCGTGCTCGCCGCCTTCACCGCCGTGGCCGGCTTCACCACCTTCGCCACCTTCACCGCCGTGGCTCTGTTCGTAGGCAGCGTCGTCCTTGTGCATATCGTCGCCATCGCCGTGATGGTCGGCCCAGGCGGCGCTGGATCCGAGCAGGATGCTGGCGCCAACGCCAATCCACAGCTTGGTACGGGTCTCTTGCGTCATGGGGTGCTCCTTCCTTCTACGTCTACTTGGGGCCAATTTCTTGTTCAGGGCTCGCGCTCGATGGAACCAGGGTCCACTTGCCGCAAACCCATGTCCGATCTGGCAATGTCTGCGCCAGTCAAACCATCAGGTGCCTGCCCACTAGACTGGCGTGTCACGAAGTGTAATGCAAACGATTAACAGTCGGGTATACTGACGGCCATTTGCGGGAGCCTCCGATGATTCTGTGTATCGACAAGGTGCTGACCGACGACCAGCTCCAGCGTATTCGCCAGACACTGGACGCCAGCGACTTTCGTGACGGACGGGAGACCGCCGGCTGGCATGCGCGCACGGTCAAGCGCAACCAGCAGGCGAGCAGCCAGGAGCCCGCCATCGCCGCCCTGCGTGACGAGGTCATGCAGACCCTGTCCGCACACACCCTCTTCCAGATCGCCGCGCGCCCGCGCCGAATGAAGCCGGTCATGTTCAGTCGCTACCAGCAAGGCATGACCTACGGCAATCACGTCGACGACGCGGTGATGCCCACCCCCCAGGGGCCGATGCGCACCGACCTGTCCTTCACCATCTTCCTTGGGGATCCGGACAGCTACGAGGGCGGAGAGCTGGTCACCGAGACCACCCAGGGCGAACAGCGCTTCAAGCTGCCGGCGGGTTCGATGATCCTGTACCCGTCCTCGACGCTGCATCGCGTCGACCCGGTCACCCAGGGGCAACGACTGGCCGCGGTGGGCTGGCTGCAGAGCCAGGTACGCCATCCTGAACAACGTGAAGTGCTGTTCGACCTCGACACCACTCGCCGCCAGATCTTCGAGCGCGACGGCAAGACCGCCGAGTTCGACAGCATCTCCAAGAGCCTGGCCAATCTGCTGCGGATGTGGGCCGAGATCTGACTTGAGTGCCGGTCAGCCGTGGTGTCGAAAGGCCTGCGGCGCGGTTCCGAACGCCCTGCGGAAGGCGCGACTGAAACTCGACGCCGAGCCGAATCCACAGCTGAGCCCGATCGCCAGCACATCGAGGTCGGTATCCTTGAGCAATTGGGCGGCACGTTTGAGGCGCAGCGACAGGTAGTAGGCACTGGGAGAGGTGCCCAGCACATCGGCAAACAAGCGCTGTAGCTGGCGACTCGACACGCGGCTGCGGCGTGCGATCTCGGCCAACGGCAGGGGCGTTTCCAGGTGCGACTCCATCAGCGCTACCGCATCGACCAGCCGCGGCTGGTGGGTGCCAAGACGCCTGACCAGGCTCATTCGCTGCTGGTCGGTGCGCGAGCGCAGGCGGTCGTGAATCAATTGTTCGGACACGTCCACCGCCAGCGCCATACCGTGGCGACGGGCAATCATCTCCAGGGTCATGTCCATGGCCGCCGCGCCGCCGGCACAGAAGAAGCGCCGCTCCTCCAGCAGGAACAGCTCGTCGCAGGTGCGAATCGAGGGATAGCGTTCGTTGAAGGTGGGCAGCGTCTCCCAGTGCAGGGTCACCGTATGCCCCCTGAGCAAGCCGGCCTCCGCCAGCACCACCGCGCCGGTGTCCAGCGCGCCGATGCAGCAGCCACCCTGGTCGAGCCGGTTGAGCCAGGCGCTGAGCCCGTGGCCGATCCACAATTCCGGATCGAAGCCGCTGCATACCGCCAGCCACGGCAGATTGCGGACGTCTTCCATGGGGTGGTCCACCAGCAGGGTCATGCCGTTGCTGGCGGTCACCGGCCCTCCGCCCAGCCCGATCAGCGTCCAGTCATAAAGAGCGCGACCGGCGATGCGGTTGGCGATGCGCAGCGGCTCCACCGCCGAGAAAAACGCCATCATCGAGAACTGCGGCAGCAGCAGAAAACCCAGCCGCTGTTCGGCCTGCTCGATTTCACCGGCGCTCGCCTCCAGGCGTTGACCACTGAGCTCTACCATCGCTGTCCGCCTCCTTACCGACGCCCGTGACTGCGGCGCAGCATAGCATGAGGATATCGACGATAACGTCGAAAGGCTGAGTAGAGTGGGGCCGCGCCTCCTGGCTGGCCGTGTCTCGCCTGCGCCCTGAGTTGAGGGCAGCGCACGACGGTGGCACCCTTGCAGCGCGGTGTGGAACGGGCCGATCGTGAATCCGCTGCCGCTGGTGCGCCGATACCCGAACCACCGATCCTGGCGCGGCCAGCGCCGTCCCGCCCCCGCCATCCATGAGGCCACCATGCGTCTGACCTACCAGGGCCCTGTCCCGGAACCCATCGGCTTTCTGCTGCTGCCGCGTTTCTCCATGGTGGCGCTGTTCTCGGCCATCGACCCCTTGCGAATCGCCAATCGTCTGGCCGGACAGCCGCTGTTTCGCTGGCACCTGATCAGCCGCGACGGCGAGCCGGTCACCGCCAGCAACGGCATTCCCCTGAGCGTCGAGCATGACCTGGACAATGCCCCCTGGCTCCCTAGTCTGGCGGTGTGCGCAAGCTTCGAGCCGATGGCCGCGGTGGACCAGCCGCTCAAAGACTGGCTGACGCAGCGCCGGGACCAGGGCGCCTGTCTGGGGGCGCTGGACACCGGTGTCTTCTGCCTGGCCGACGCCGGGCTGATCGAGGACACCGTGACCTTGCACTGGGAAAGCCTGCCCGAGTTTCGCCGTCGCCATCCCGACATCGAAGCGGTGGAGTCGCTCTACGAGGTCGGCCCGGTCGGCTTCTACGGCGCCGGCGCCAGCGCCTCCATTGACCTTGCGCTGGACACCATCCGCCGCCGCCACGGCGATGCCCTGACCCGTCGTGTCAAGCAGCAACTGGTGCACGACCATCGTCGCCTGCCGGCCAGCCGCCAGCGCGACGCCAGCGAATTCGAGCGGCTGCCCGAACGCCTGACCAGGGTCATCGGCCTGATGGACAGCCACCTGGAGTCCCCCTTGGCCATCGCCGAACTGGCCGCCCAGATCGGCCTGTCGGAGCGTCAGCTAGAGCGCGACTGTCAGCATCACCTGGCCCGTACCCCGAGCCGGCTGTATCTGGAGCGTCGCCTGGCGCTGGCCCACCATCTGGTGACCAGCACTCGTCACGGCGTCATGGACATCGCCCTGGCCAGCGGATTCGCGTCCGCCTCGAGCTTCACCCGCGCCTTTCGCCAGCACCACGGCGCCAGCCCCCGGGAGCTAAGACGCCGCCTCCTTTAACACTGGCCCACCAACTTCTGTCTACTACACGCCACGGCGCCAGCCCCCCCGGGAGCCAAGACGACGCCTCCTTTGACACGGGCCACCATCTGTCGCCCTGTTCGCCCTGGCCAGTTGGCATACCTGGCGTACCTGGCGCGCCCTGAATGTCGGATTCTGCACGATACCTGTCGATTTATGCACGACTTCGGTGCTGCCTGACAGGCAAGCTGGTCCCCACTTGAGCGCCAGCCGGCGCTGCCATCCATGACGCACAGCACGGGCGCTGCCATCCATGACGCACCACGCGCCCGTCCCAGCTTCGACGGAGTCCCGATGAACCAGCCACAGCACACCAGCGAACACCAGCAGTCCGCGTCGGTCGATCTACCGCGCACCCCGGACTATGACGCCTGGCCGATCGAGGTGCCCATCGCAAGCGTAGCCTCGACGCCAAGGGTGCTGACCGTGAACTGGCAGGACGGCCGTGTCAGCCGCTATCACAGCGTCTGGCTGCGCGAAAACGCCGCCGACGACAGCACCATCAACCCGGCGACAAGGGAGCGCATCCTCGATCTGTCGAGCCTGGACGCCTGGCCGGAAATTGCCCAAGCGACGCTGGACGCCAGCGGCGCCGTCGAACTGCTGATGACGCCGGAACAGCGCAGCCTGCGCTTTCACCCCGGCTGGCTGAGAGCCCACGACTACGACAACACCGAAGATCCGCTGGCGCCGCTGGTACCGGTCGAGACCTGGCTCGGCGGCCAGGACAAGGAACCGGTCACCCTGGACGCCGGCGGCTGGACCGCGACCCAGGCCGACAGCCCCGAAGAAGAGACGATCCTGGCCCCGGCGCTCGACGCGCTGCTGCGCCACGGCCTCGTGCGGCTGCGCGGCCTGCCCACCGAGCCCGGCACCCTGGAGAACATCGCCGAGCGCTTCGGGCCGTTGCGGGCCACCAACTTCGGCACCCTGTTCAACGTTCGCGCCAAGCCGGACCCGGACTCCAACGCCTACACCTCGATTGCCCTGCCGCCCCACGTGGACCTGCCGACCCGCGAGTACCATCCCGGTCTTCAGTTCCTGCACTGTCTCGAGAACAGCGTGGCCGGCGGCCAGGCGGTAATGCTCGATGGTTTCGCGGTGGCCGAGGCCCTGCGCGAGGAAGACCCCGAGGCCTTCGCTACCCTGACTCGCGTCCACTGGCGCTACGCCAATACCGCGAAGACCACCGACTACGTCTGGCACTCGCCGATGATCGTGCTCGATGAACAGCAGCAACTGCTCGAGGTGCGCATCGCCGACTTCCTGCGCGGCCCGCTGATGACCGATTTCGACCAGGTCGAGGAGGCCTACCGGGCACTGATGGCGCTCCAGCAGCGCCTGCGCGAGCCCCGCTTCGCCCTGCGCTTCACCTACGCCCCCGGCGACCTGGTGATCTTCGACAATCGCCGCCTGTTGCACGCTCGTGACGCCTTTGAAGGCGACTCCGGCCACCGCTGGCTGCAGGGCTGCTACCTCGAGCGCGACGAGGTGCGCTCGCGCTATCGCATCGTCCAGCGCCGTCGCCGCGAGCGGGAGCTGGCCGAGGCCGGACAGGCCTAGCAGCGATGCCAGGCCACCGGCTAGCCTTCCGCCAGCGCCGGTGGCCGCAGCCCACGCCGGGCGGTCACGCTCGGCGCCTCGCCAAAGCGCTTGCGGTAGGCCCTGGAGAAGTGCGCCAGGTGGCTGAAGCCCACCGCCACCGCGGCCTCGGTCACCGCAATGCGACTGTCGGCCAGAATGCGCTGGGCCTGGTCCAGCCGCATGTTCAGATAGCACTGCTTGGGCGTCTCGCCGAACTCCTGCACGAATAGCCGGGTCAACTGGCGCTGGGACAGGCCCGCCAGACGACAGACGTCGGGAATCGGCAGCGCCTGGGCGAGATTGGCCTCCATTACCGCCAGTGCGCGCAGCACCCCACGCGGCAGCTCCCTGGGCGAAGCCCGATCCGCTACCCAGCCGGTGCTGGCCGCAGCCCTCCCTGCTGCTTGCTGCGATGTTGCGGCTCCGCTCGCCTCCGCAGGCCGCGAATGCACGATCTGTCGACCCACCGCCTCGGCCAGCGAAGGACCATAAAGGGTCACGATCCACTCGAGCATCATGTCGATGCTGGCGGCGCCGCCGGAGCCGGTGAGACGTCCGCCTTCCCAGACGTAGCTGTCCGCTCGCACTTCCAGCTCAGGGAACTCCTCGCGAAAGGCCGGCACGCTTTCCCAGTGCAGCGCCACCGGATAGCCCTCCAGTACGCCCGCCCTGGCCAGGATAAAGGGGGCGGTGTCCACCCCCCCAAGCCAGACGCCATGGGCCGCCAGTCGCTTGAGCAGCGCCAGATCCTCGGCACCGATACAGGCTTCCGGCTCATAGGACGACACCACCATCAGACGCCCCTTGGACGCCAGCCCCTGGTACCAGTCGGCCTCGGTAACTTCGGACAGACGTCCATCGACATCGATGCGTACGCCATTGCTGGCCGTCACCGCCTCGCCATCGGCGGACAGCAGGCGCCAGGCAAACAGATCCCGACCAAAACGGTTGGCCACCCGAAGCGGCTCGAGCAGGCAGAACAGCGTCAGCATCGAAAACTTGGGCACCAGCCACACGTCCAGGGTGTGTTCGGCCTGGTCGGGCGACAACAGCGGCGGCGAGTCCGGGCGCGGATAGGGATGGCTGTCGGGCCAGCGGGCCTCGCTGTCTGCCTGGCTTTTGGCGTGGCTGTTGGCGTGGCGGTTGGCGTGGCTTTCTGTGTCACTGTGCAAGTGGTGATCAACGTCCGACATGGGGCGAATTTTATCAAGGCTATGGCGAATTTGATCAAATTGTATCCCAAATAGCACAGTAACCTGTAGCCCAGACAGCGACGCCAGGTGTCGAACCGCCCTTCCTCGACCTGGTGAGCCTCCTACAACGCCAGACCGATCGAACCCGGAGAGAGCCTCGACGATGACCCAGCAGACGCCCCCGCAACTGACCGATGACGGCCGCCAACTGGCGCTGACCCTTGGTGAAGGGCATCACCGTCTTGATGCCTTGTGGCTGCGCGAACGCTTGCCCGATGCCGAAACCCTGGACCCCCAGACCGGGCAGCGTCTGATCGAGGCCGCCGAACTACCGCTGGATCTGAGCCTCACCCAGGCAGACATCCAGGATGAGCGGCTGGTCGTGGCCTTCTCCGATGGCCATCGAGGCAGCATCACGATCGACGAGCTCGAGGATGCCGTGCGCTGCCAGCGCTCGGACGACAACGCCTCACGGGTGTACTGGGACTCGACGCTCGCCACACCCCCGCAGGCCAGCTTCAAGCAAGCACTGGAAAGCGATCCGGCGCTGCTCGATCTGCTCGACCAGCTGCATCGCTTCGGTTTCGTGCGCGTCACGGACGTACCGGTCAGCGAAGACGGCATGCAGCCGCTGATCGACCGTATCGGCCCGCTGCGCCGGACCAACTGGGGCGGCATCGCCGACGTCAAGTCGGTGGCCAACGCCTACGACCTGACCATGACCCAGCGTGGCCTCGAGCCGCACACCGACAACCCCTATCGCGATCCGATCCCCGGTTACATCTGGCTGCACTGTCTGACCAACGCCGCCGATGGTGGCGACAGCACCCTGGTGGACGGCTTCGAGGCCGCTCGACGCCTGCGTCAGCAGGATCCCGACGCCTTCGCCTGCCTGACCGAAGTGACCCCGCGCTTTCGCTACCACGACGAGACCACCCGTCTGGAGAGCGAAGGTCCGCTGATCGAGCTCGACGCCCGGGGCGAGGTGACGCGGGTACGCTACTCCAACCGCACCGAGCGTATCGACCTGATGGACAGCGCCCTGCTGCGCCGCTACTACGCCGCCCGCAAGGCCTTCTACCAACTGATTCGCTCGTCCGAGCTTACCCTCGAACTCAAGCTGTCCCCTGGCGAGATGCTGATCATGGACAACTACCGCCTGCTGCACGGGCGTACCGCCTTCCAGCTCGAAGGCGGCGTACGCCACCTGCGCCAGGGCTACGTGGACCGTGACAGCACCGCCAGTCGACGCCTGTTGCTGAAGGATCGGCTCAAGCCCGCACACGACTCGGAAGCCGGTACCGCCGACAACCTCGCACGAACCACCCAGGGGGCCAGCGCATGAGCACCAGCGATCTCGCACTGACCCAGGCCCGCTTCGCGCGCTTTGACCAGAGCACCGCCGAAGAGTGGCGCCTGATCGACCGGCACTTTCGTGCCTACCAGAGCGACGCCTGCCGTCGTGTGCTCGCCCACCTGGAGCGACTCAAGGGCGACACCCACGGCTACCCGGTGGACCGCTACGAGCACTGTCTGCAGACCGCCACCCGCGCGCTGCGTGACGGCGCCGATGAAGAGACCGTGGTCTGCGCCCTGCTCCACGACATTGGTGACGACCTGGCCCCGGCCAATCACGCCGAGATCGCCGCCGCCATCCTCGAGCCTTTCGTCGACCCGCTCAATGTCTGGATGATCCGTCACCACGAGCTGTTTCAGGGATACCACTACCGCCATTTCTTTGGCCAGGATCGCCACGCCCGTGAGGCCTATCGCGACCACCCGGCCTACGCCCGCACGGTGCGCTTCTGCGACGACTGGGACCAGACCAGCTTCGACCCCGACTACGACACCCTGCCACTGGGCGCCTTCCTGCCGATGATCGAAAACGTCATGGGCCGCGAACCCTTCGGCGGCCTGCCGAGCGTGGTAGAAGACAGCGACTCGAGCCCCGAGCCCAAGGCGAATGCCCAGGAGGCCTGCCGATGACCACCTGCGCCCAGCGCCTGATCGAGCTGCTCGAGGCCCAGGGGATCGACACCGTCTTCGGCATTCCCGGCGTGCACACCGTCGAGCTGTACCGGGGCCTCGAGCATTCGCGACTTCGCCATGTCACGCCACGCCACGAACAGGGCGCCGGTTTCATGGCCGACGGCTACGCCCGGGCCAGCGGGCGCCCCGCCGCCTGCTTCATCATCACGGGCCCGGGCATGACCAATATCGCCACCGCCATGGGCCAGGCGCTGGCCGATTCGGTGCCGATGCTGGTGATTTCCAGCGTCAATACCGTGTCGACGCTTGGGCGCGGCCAGGGCCGTCTCCACGAGATGCCCCACCAGGGCCAGACCCTGGCCGGGGTGGCCCGCTTCAGCCATACCCTGCTCGATCCCGAGGCGCTGCCCGAAGTGCTGGCCCGCGCCTTCGCCGTGTTCCAGGGCGCACGCCCGGGGCCGGTGCATATCGAGATCCCCATCGATCTGTTCGCCGCCCCGGTCAAGGCACCGATGCCTGCGGCGATGCGCGTCTTTCCACCGGCGCCAGCGCCCCAGGCCCTCGCGGCCGCCAGCCGACTGCTGGGCGAGGCACAGCGCCCACTGGTACTGGTGGGAGGTGGCGCCTGCGCCGCCGCCACCAGCGTCACCGCCCTGGTCGAACACCTGGACGCCCCCACCCTGACCACCATCAATGCCCGCGGGCTGCTCGGTGCCGACCATCCGCTGGACCTGGGCGCCACCGCCAGCCTGCCGGCGACACGCCGACTGGCCCGGCAGGCCGACGTCATCCTGGCCCTTGGCACCGAACTCGGCGAAACCGACTACGACCTGGTGTTCGACGACGGTTTCAAGCTCGAGGGCAGCCTGATCCGGGTCGATCTGGACGCCGAGCAGCTGGCGCGCAGTCACATCGCCGAGCTGGCCCTGGTGGCCGATATCGGGCTGACCGCCGAGGCCCTGCTGGTCGCACTGGAACGCGGCGAAGATGAAGGCCGGCCACAACGAGAAGTCGGTCGCGAGCGTTGCGAGCGGGTGCGCCACGAGCTGGCCCTCGCCGATGACCCGGAGCTCGCGCGCTATCGGCCGCTGTTTGCCACCCTCGACGAGGTGCTGCCCGAGGCGATCATCGTCGGCGACTCCACCGGCCCGGTGTACGCCGGCAACGTGGTGGCCAGGCGCCCGGCGCCACGTCGCTGGTTCAACGCCGCCACCGGCTTCGGCACCCTGGGCTACGGCCTGCCTGCGGCCCTGGGCGCGGGGCTGGCACGACCGGATCTGCCGGTGGTGGCGCTGGTCGGCGACGGCGGCCTGCAGTTCGTGCTGGGAGAGCTTGCCACCGCCCGGGATATCGCCCTGGAGGCCGACCGCGCTCGTGCCGAGCATGGGTCAATCGACCGTGATTCGAGCGACGCGGCCTGCGCCGACACCGCCCTGGCAAGGCCCTTGGCGATCCTGATCTGGAACAACGACGGCTACGACGAGATACGCCGTTACATGAGCGCCGACGGTGTGGCTCACGTGGGTGTCGATCTGGCTCCCCCGGACTTCGCCGCCCTCGCCCAGGCCTTCGACTGCCGCTATCGTCAGGCCGCCAGCGCTGACGACCTGGCGTCGGCGCTTTCAAGCCTGAATGATGCCGGCTCACCGCTGATCGTCGAGATCGACGCCCTGGCCTGGTGTCGCAGCATCGAACACTGAGGCAGGACGCCTGCGCCGAGCGGATCGACGGCGTCCCGACCATGCATCACTTATGCATCCATAAAATAACGAAGGAGTTCCCCGTGACTCGATGTTTCTCGCACAAGCCCCGTTCCATCGCCCTGGCAGCCGCGCTCGGCCTTGCCGCCGCCTCCGCCCAGGCCGCTGACCGCGACGATGAGCTGAGCCTGGTCGTCCCGCCCTGGCCCGGGGTCACCGTCAAGAGCGAGATCCTGGCGCAGCTCGTCGCGCCCCTGGGCTACCAGGTCGAACGCCAGGAGCTCAGCTCCACGGTGGGCTACAAGACCCTGACCACCGGCGACAGCGACGCCTTTCTGGCCGGCTGGCTGCCGGCCCAGCAGGAAAGCTACGACGCCGCCATGGCGGCGGACGCCATCGTCGATCTGGGCAACAACGTGACCGGCGCGCGCATGGGATTCGCCGTGCCCGGCTACGTGGCTGAGGCCGGTATCACCGACGCTTCCCAGTTGGGCGAGGCGCAGAACGCCGAGCGTTTCGAGCACACCTTCTACTCGATCGAAAGCGGCTCCACCGTGACCGACTTCATCCACGCCGCCATCGACAGCGACACCCACGGGCTCGGTGACTGGGAGGTCATGTCCTCCTCGACCCCCGGCATGCTGAGCGAAGTCAAGGCGGCGGTGAACGAACAACGCTGGATCGTCTTCTACGGCTGGACGCCTCACTGGATGATCCCCGAGTACGACGTGCACATTCTCGACGACAGCGAAGGCGTGTTCGGCCCCGACAACGGCCGCAGCGACGTCAAGACCATCGTCGCCAGCGAGTTCGCCGAGGCCAATCCCAACCTGACCCGACTGCTCGACCAGTTCGTGTTCAGCGCGCATGAGCAGAGCGAGTTCATCAAGGCCTTCAGCCTCGAGGAGCGTGACCTCGATGAGGTCGCCCGAGAGTGGCTCGAGCAGCATCCCGACAAGCGCGCTGCCTTCCTCGAAGGCGTCACCACCCGCGACGGCGATGACGCCCTGGCCGCCCTGGAGGCGAGCCTGTGAGCGAAGACAGCCGCCAGCAGCGCATCCGCCGCGACCTGGCCGCCGCCTACCGGCTGATGGCCATGGATGGCATGGATGACGGCATCTCGACCCATATCTCGGCACGAGTCGCCCCGGGGCGTTTCCTGCTCAATGCCTTCGGTCTGCGCTTCGAGGAGGTCACCGCCGACTCTCTGGTGACTGTCGACGAGCACGGCCAGGTGCTCGACGATCCCACCGGCCTCGGCATCAACCCGGCCGGCTTTACCATCCACAGCGCCATCCACGCGGCGCGTCCCGACGCCCACTGTGTACTGCACTCCCACAGCGTCGCCGGGGTCGCCGTGTCCTGCCTCGAGCAGGGCCTCGCACCGCTGAACCAGTGGGCGATGCAGTTCTATCGGCGCATCGGCTATCACGACTACGAGGGCATCGCCCTCGACCTGGACGAGCGCGAACGGCTGGTGCGTGACCTCGGCGAGCACATGAGCATGATCCTGCGCCAGCACGGCCTGCTGGTGGTCGGCGAAAGCGTCGGCGACGCCTTTCTGCGCATGCGCGACCTGGAGCGCTCCTGCCAGGCCCAGCTCGCGGCCCAGGCCACCGGGGCGGCGCTGGTCAGCGCCAGTCCTGAGCTTTGCGAAAAGGTCGCCCGCCAGTACGACGACTGGGCCGCGAGCCCCCAGGGCACCGAGCTTGCCTGGCGGGCGGAACTGCGCCGCCTCGGCATCGACGCTCCCGCCGCTTCCGACAACAAGGACCCTGCACCATGAAAGTCTCCGCCCTGACCCAACGCATCGCCGGCGAAGGCGCCGCCGCCTGGGACATCCATGTGCGTGCGCTGAAGCGCCAGGCCAGCGGTGAAGACATCACCGTACTGTCGGTGGGCGATCCCGACTTCACCACCCCCGCCCCGATCATCGAGGCGGCCAAGCAAAGCCTCGACCGCGGCGCGACCCACTATGCCGACGTCCAGGGCAAGGGTGAGCTGCGCGAAGCCATCAGCCGCCACTATCATCGCCATCAGGGAGTCGAGGTGTCCCCCGAGCGACTGATCGTGATGGCCGGCGCCCAGTGCGGGCTCTACGCCACCGCCCAATGCCTGCTCGACCCTGGCGACGAGGTGATCGTGCCGGAGCCGAGCTACGTCACCTACGAGGCGGTGATCCAGTCGACCGGTGCACGACTGGCCCGAGTGCCGCTGCGGCCAGAGGCCGGCTTCCGACTCGACGTGGCCGATATCGCCGCCGCGATCAACGAAAACACCCGAGCGATCCTGCTCAACAGCCCCCACAACCCCACCGGCCAGTCGATGACCCGGCAGCAGTGGGAGCAGATCGCCGAGCTGTGTCACCGCCATGACCTGTGGCTGATCTCCGACGAGGTCTACGCCGAGCTGATCTTCGAGGGCGAGCACCACAGCCCGCTGGCGCTGCCCGACATGGCCAATCGCAGCGTGGTGATCTCGAGCCTGTCCAAGTCCCACGCCATGACCGGCTGGCGGCTGGGCTGGGTGGTCGCGCCCAAGGCGCTGATCGAGCACCTGGACAATCTGGCGCTGTGCATGCTGTACGGCTGCCCGGACTTTATCCAGGACGCGGCGATCACCGCGCTCGACAGCGACCTCCCCGAGCTTGCCACCATGCACGCCGCCTACCGCGAGCGCCGCGACAGCGTCTGCCGCGCCCTCGATGGTGCCGACTCGGTCAAGGCGATCTGCCCGGACGCCGGCATGTTCGTGATGGTCGACATCCGCGCCACTGGTCTGTCATCGGCCGAGTTCGCCGATGGCCTGCTCGACGAATGCGGCATCTCGGTGCTGTCCGGTGAGGCCTTCGGCCCCTCGGCGGCTGGCTTCGTACGGCTGAGCCTGACCCAGCCCCCGGAGCGCCTGAGGCGCGCCGCAACACGGCTTCGTGAATTTGCCGATGCCTGTCTTGTCACCAGCCCCTGAGTCGCCTATGCCACCATCCGTCACCACCAGCGACGACTTGAGACCCACCTCCCCCGTGGTCGAGGCTCGTCACCTCGTCAAGCGCTACGGGGACACCAGCGTGCTGCGCGACGTCTCCCTGAGCGTCGCCGAAGGCACCGTGACCACCATCATCGGCGCCAGTGGCTCCGGCAAGAGCACCCTGCTGCGCTGCATGAACCTGCTGGAGCGGCCCCAGCAGGGCAGCCTGTCCATCGCCGATGAACGCATCCGCTTCACCGAGCAGGGTCCCCGCAGCAGCCACACCGACATGCCGCTCAGTCGCCATCAGCTGCAACGCCTGCGCGGCAAGGTCTCCATGGTATTCCAGCAGTTCAACCTCTGGCCGCACCTGACCGTGCTCGGCAACGTCAGCGAGGCCCCGGTGCGGGTCAAGGGAATCTCACGCAGGAAGGCCAACGCCCTGGCCGCCCACTATCTGGAGCGCGTCGGCATGGCCGAGCGTGCCGACGCCTACCCGGCGTTTCTCTCCGGTGGCCAGCAGCAGCGCGTGGCCATCGCCCGAGCGCTGGCCATGGAGCCCGAGATCCTGCTGTTCGACGAGCCTACCTCGGCGCTGGACCCGGAGAGGGTCAACGAGGTGCTAGGGGTCATCCGCGGCCTGGCCGACGAGGGGCGCACCATGCTGATGGTGACCCACGAGATGGCCTTCGCCCGGGAGGTATCCGACCAGATCGTGTTTCTCGACCGCGGCGTCGTCGGCGAAGCCGGCCCCCCCGAGCGCATCTTCGAACACAGCGACAACGAACGCTGCCGGCGCTTCATCGCCCCCGCAGCTTGACTGCCAGTCACACAACAACCAGGAGTTCCCATGACCGTATCCCATCCCCTGCGCCCGTCAGCCGACCTCGCTCGTCGCCTTGCCCTGGGCGTCGCGCTCGCCACGACCCTCGGCGCCGCCACCATCGGCAGCGCCCATGCGACCGACCAGGCAGCCAACCAGGACGCTGGCGAGCCCCTCAAGATCGGCATCTCCGCCGAACCCTATCCGCCCTTCACCTACACCTCCTCCGACGGTGACTGGACCGGTTTCGAGGTGGAACTGGCATCGGCCATCTGCGACCAGATGGGCCGTGAGTGCGAGATCACCCCGACCGGCTGGAGCGGTATCATCCCCTCGCTCAAGGCCGGACGCATCGACATGATCATGAACTCCATGTCGATCACCGAGAAGCGCCTGCGGGTCATCGACTTCAGCTCGCCCTACTACTTCACCCCCGGTGCCTACGTCGCCGCCCGCTCACTGGACATCGAGCCGCCCGAGGGCCTGGACGGCAAGGTGCTGGGGGTGCAGAGCGCCACCACCAACGCCACCTACGCCCGTCGCGCCCTTCGCGATAGCGGCGTCGACATCCGTCTGTACGACCAGGCCGAACAGGTCAATCGCGACCTGCTCTCCGGCCGCCTGGACCTGATCCTGGCCGACGAGATCGCCATGACCGAGCTGGTCGAACGCGATGAAGCCGCGGACTTCGAGATCAAGGCCACGGCGCCGCACCACGAGGCCTACGGTGAAGGCGTCGGCATCGGCCTGCGCCAGGAGGACGACGCCCTGACCGAGGACGTCAACGCCGCCATCGAGGCGGTCAATCAGCAGGGCATCTGCAGCGAGCTGTCCGAGCGCTACTTCGGCACCGACGTCTGCGTGGGCTAGGGCTTGTACGAAAATGTCTGCGCTCGTGTGAACGACGCTTCTGCCTGAGGCCGTGGCCTGGTCGAACGCCGGCAACAGACGCCGGATGCGCACCAGGCCCGCTGCCATCGCGACTTTCACCCACGACGAGAATGCCCCATGAACAACGCTTCTCAGGAGGGGCTGGCCGACTGGGCCGGACCGATCCTCGACGGCGCCCTCACCACCCTGCAGATCGCCTGCCTGGCCTACGCCATCGGCGTGCTGCTTGGCTTTGTCGGTGCCGCCTGCCGGCTGTCCCGACACGCCTGGCTGCGCGGAATCGGCGGCGCTTATTCCACCGGCGTGCGTGCGGTGCCGGAGCTTCTGCTGATCATCCTGCTTTACTATGCCGGCTCCCAGGCGCTGACCGCCCTGACCAACGCCCTGGGCCTGCCCGGGCAGGTCGCCATCAACGGCTTCGTCACCGCCGTGGGGGTGCTGGCCTTCGTCCAGGGCGCCTACATGACAGAGGTTTTCCGCGGCGCCATCTCGGCCATCCCCAAGGGCCAGCTCGAGGCCGCCGACGCCTTCGGCTTTTCCCCCTGGGCACGCTTTCTCCACATCACCCTGCCGGCGATGCTGCCCAACGCCCTGCCAGGGATGTCGAACCTCTGGCTGATCCTGATCAAGGACACCGCCCTGATCAGCGTGATCGGCTACAGCGAACTGTTCTTCACCATCCAACAGGCCGCCGCCAGCACCCGTGCGCATTTTCTGTTCTACGCTGCCGCCGGCGTGCTCTATCTGATGATGACGCTGTCGTCCAACCTGGTCTTCGCGCTGATCGAGCGCCGGGTCAGGCGTGGACAACCCCAGAGTCAGGAGACCTGATATGCGCTGGTGTCATTTCACTGCGCCCTTTGGTCGTTCACGGCGTGTCAAACGCGGCCAGCCCCACTCTCACCTTCAGCCCCGGGAGACCTGATATGCGCTGGTGTCATTTCATTGCGCCCTTTGGACGTTCACGGCGTGTCAAACGCGGCCAGCCCCATTCTCACCTCCAGCCCCGGGAGACCTGACATGGACTTCAGCTGGTTGAGCGACCCTTTCTATCAGGAATACCTCATCGAAGGCCTGATCAATACCCTGTGGCTGCTGCTGGTATCGGCCATCGCCGGCCTCACCCTGGCCATCGGCATGGCCATGGCACGCATCAGGGGCCCCCGACCGCTGGCCTGGACGGCCACGGCGGTGACCTCGGTCATTCGCGGCACCCCATTGCTGGTGCAGCTGTTCTTCTTCTACTACGGGGTGGGTCGGCTGCTGGAAGGCATCCCCGGCATCCAGGACAGCATCTTCTGGGGCTTGCTGCGCGACCCGTTCTTCTACGCCACCCTTACCTTCACCCTCTCGGTCAGCGCCTACAGCGGCGAGATCCTGCGCGGCGCCCTGCTCAGCGTACCGCCAGGCGAGCGCGAGGCCGGGCGGGCCTTCGGCCTCAACCCGTTCCAGGTATTCTGGCGTCTGTGGCTACCCCGCGCGGTACAGTTGTGTCTGCCCACCCTCACCGGCGAGATGATCCTGCTGCTGAAGTCGATCCCGCTGGTCTCGACCATCGCCATGATGGATCTGCTCCAGGCGGCCAACATCATTCGCGACGAGACCTTCCTGACCTACGAACCACTGCTGCTGATCGCCGCCGTCTATCTGCTGCTGACCATCGTGCTGACGCTGTGCCTGCGTCAGGTCGAACACCACTTCCCGGGGGTACAACCGGTACGTCGCGCCTGGCGCCCCTTTGGACAACCACGTCGGGTGTAACGTCGCTTCGCCATCCGCACCGACATCGACGCCCATGTCGATGTGACCTTCCCGCCTTCCCTGTGCCGGCCAATGTCGATCGACCGCCGGCACAGGCCGCTTTTTCCTCTTTTCCTCACGCGCCTGCTCGGCTCGCCCCCACCGGCATTCCTCCCCGGAAACGTCAGTGGTTCCACATCGTTTTCGGCGTTAACCCTCACGTTATTTGCTTCAGCGGGCGTTCCTGACGTTCGCCCTCCCCCAAAAAAGGGCCCTGCCAGCCCTCGAGTGAAGGGCTGGGGCCTTGGCGTCAGCCGCCTACCATAGCCTTGTCACTACCGTCCTGATCCGCGTAGCCACTCCTCCACTTTTTCGGCACAGAATGAGAATCAACGTCTATGTTTAGGGTATTGTGCAGATATGGCATTAAAAGCGTCATCTGCCATCGATACAGTGACAACAAGGAAAGGCAGGAGTCGGTATGAAGGGAACTCGTTCACGGCTGATCGCGCTGGAGCCACGCCTGCTGTTCGATGGCGCCATGGCGGCCACCCCCGACCCCGCCAGCGATGGCGACGGTGGGAAACCCAACCAGCAGCCAACGGACGGCGACGGCCAGGCACCGGCCACCCAGGCTGACAGCCCCGCTGGCGCCGGGGCTCCCGCTCGCCACCTGGTGGTGGTGGACGCCCGCCTCTCCGACGCCCAGCGCCAGACGATCCGCGAGGGGCTGGCCGACGACGCCGAACTGCTCGAGGTGGACGCCGACGAGAACGGTATCGAGGCCATCACCGCGGCCCTGGCCGGCATGGACCAGGTCGAGAGCGTGGAGATCTTCAGCCACGGCGCCTCAGGACAGTTTCAGCTCGGCGATACCCTGGTCGGCAACGACACTCTCACGAGCCTGACGGCGAGCCTCGGCCAGTGGCGCGAGGCACTGACGGCCGACGCCGACCTGCTGCTCTACGGCTGTCGTATCGGCGCCACCGACGCTGGGCTCGAACTGGTGGAAGGTCTCGCCAGCGCCACCGGCATGGACGTGGGCGCCTCCACCGATGATACCGGCCACAGTGGCCTGGGCGGCGACTGGGAGCTGGAGCGTCAACAGGGGCAACTGGCTGACGACCGTGGCGTGGCACTCGCCGCCCTCGCACCCTTGGATGGCCTGCTGGCCGACGCCGAGCCCACGGCGTCGCTCGGCGAATCCGCAACAGAGGTGCCGCTGGGCGAGGAATTTCAGTTCACCGTCAGCGTGTCCAATGCTTCCACCGCCCAGGAAGGTTACGCCCCCTTTGTCCAGTTGATCGTGCCCGCCACCGGCAAGGACGGCGCCGGCGCCGAGGTCGACGACGGCGTCATCATCACCTCGGCAAGCTACCTGGGAGGGCAACTCGACCTCTACCAGGTGACCTTCGACGCCAACGGCGAGGCGGTGCATCCCCTGGCGAAAGACGCCAATGGCGAACCGATCACCGTGCTGGCCTCGGCCTATGGGGCCCAGGCCGGCGATACCCTGGTGGTGGCGGCGCTGCCCTTCGCCAGCCTGACCAGCGACCAGCCAAGCATCGACGTCACCTTTACCGGCGAGCTGAGCGAACTGGCCGATACCTCCCAGACCAACGGCAGCCCAAACCTGGTCATCCAGGCCATGGCCGGCTTCGAGCTTGGCAACGATGCCCTGTCCAACCCGGAGCAGGACCCCAGCCTTATCGGTAGTGCGGTCGCCTTCACCATCACCCCCACGGTCATCACGGTGGAGCAGAGCCTCGACATGAGCGAGGGCGACACCACCACCGGTGAGAACTACCCCCACAGCCTGGTCACCACGGTGCGACCGGCCGGCGCCGGTGCCACCGCCCAGACCCTGACCGACGTGGTCATCACCCAGCCGGTGCCGACCAACGTTCAGGTCACCGCCATCGATCCCGGCAACGGCACCCTGACCTCCATCACCCTGGCCAGCGGCAACACCTACACCGGTGATCTGACCATACAGGCGCTGATCAACAGCGATGCCTTCATCACCTCCTACACGGTGACCTACGACAACCTCACCGAGGCCCAGTCCAGCCGGGTCGACTTCTATGTGCCGGAGACCGATGCCAACGGCGACCCTGTCCTCGACCCGGTGACCGGCAACGACCAGACGATCACCTTTGGCGCCCCCACCGGCAGCGGCGTCTGGCTGCCGCTGGACGATCGCGACCGCAATCCCGACGATCCCGACGGCAAGGTCAGCTTCGAGGGTACCGGCGATGAACTGAGCTTCGTTGCCAAGTCGATCACCCTGGAAAAGACCGCCACCCTGGCCATCGATACCGGCACCAGCGGCCTGACTCCGGGTGACACCCTGGAATACCAGCTGGAGATGGCGCTGTCGGACTACTTCGCCTTTGGCGAGGATACCCAGCTCGAGGGTCAGTTTATCGTCACCGATACCCTCGGCAATGGCCAGACCCTCGAGGGCACCCCGACGCTGATCCTCTACAGCGGTGATGACGCCACCACCATCGATCTGGTGGTCACCACCAGCGTCAATGCCGATGGCACCACCACCCTTGTCTTCGATATCGCCCAGTCGATCGAGAACGCCTTGGATGACCAGGCCTGGCTCGCCGGCGACGCTGCCTTCGATGGGGTGATCGACGCCGGCGCCACCCGTGCGCTGATCAGCTATCGCGCGGTCATCGACGACGCCTATGCAGGCGTTACCGACCACCCTGCCATCAACGAAGGCGACAGCCTGGGCAATGCCGCCGAGGTCGATGCCACTCTGCTGCTCAACCCGAACAACCTGACCGGCGAGAGCGAGACCGACGACTCCAGCACCGAACTGACCGTGCCCACCAGCCAGGTGGACATCGCCATCGAAGGAGGCGCCAGCGAACTGGCCCCCGGCGACGAGGTGACCTTCACCCTGCGCTACGAGCTGGTCACCGGCGACCACGAAAACTTCCAGTTGATCGCCTACCTGCCGCTGCCGCTGCTCGACACCTCGGGCATCAGCTGGACGCAAGGTACTGACTCCGGCCAGTGGTCCCTGGCAGCGGACAACAGCTGGGCGGGCGAGATCACCAGCGTAGCGAGCGGTCCCGGCAACGCCATCATCTTTACCCTGGCAGACCTGACCACGACAGAGGCCAGCACCATCGCCCTGAGCTTTACCATGACGGTGGGGGATCAGCCCTTCGCCGATGGCCGCTCGCTGGATGTGCTGGCCGAATCGCGCCAGACCACCACCCTCGACAAGACCGAACTGGTGACCCAGGACGTGGTCAAGGTGCAGTCGGTGGCCGAGCCGGTCGTCACCATCACCCATGGGGTGGTGTCCTCGACCAGCGGCAGCGTCAGCGGCACCAGCGGCAGCTGGAATGCGCCCGGCACGGCGGGTGCGCCCTTCACCGGCAACATTACCGACCCGGCGGCGGTGGACGGCGACGTCACCGACATCGACGCCGGCGACACCCTGCGCCTGGCCACGCTGCTCGAGAACACCGGCGGCGGCGGCGCCTTCGACGTGACGACCGAGATCGAGCTGCCCACGGACCTGACCTTCGTCGGTGGCAGCCTGGGCGGTGCCAACCTGACCCTGACGCTCGGTGACGGCAGCGTGCTGATCGAGGGCACCGACTATAGCGTCAGTGGCAACACCATCACCCTGCTCGACGACAGCGGCCAGGCCACCCTGCAGGCCGGGCGGGATGGCAGCGCCAGCGACGCCGCCGGCACCAACATCATCGTCATCACCTACGACGTGACCGTGGCCGCGGCGGTCAGCGCCAGTCGCACCCTCGGCACCACGGCAACGCTCACCAACTACGCCAGCGTCGACGGTGGCACCGACTTTACCCCGACGGATCTCGATGACGACGCGACCCAGCAGGTGGCGGCGCCAACCATCACCACCACCTTCGCCGTCGGCGGCGACGCCACTGACGACGATTCAAGCGAGACCCACACCGACGGCGCCGACCTGGTGGTCGGCGAGTCGATGCCCTACGACATCGTGGTGACCCTGCCAGAAGGCACTACCCAGGAACTCAGGGTCAATGACCTGATACCGCCGGGCATGGCGCTGGATACCTCCTACAATGGCTCGGGTTATAAACTGATCACCCTGGCCGCCGGCAGCGACAACTTAAGCGCCGACTTCGCAGGCAGCGTCTCCGTCTCAGGCCTTGCCGGCAGTGGCGGCACCCTAGGCGTCGATGGCGTCGATGGCGTCGATGGCCAGTTCACCTTCAGCGCCGCCGGCGCCACCGGCGACAACGACACCGGCAACAATACCTTTGTTCTGCGCGTCCGCCTGATTGCCACCAACACCCTCAACAACCAGCAAGGCACCGAACACGAACACAAGGCGGGCCTGACCTATCAGGACGTCGACGGTGATGAGGTCAACGGCAGCACCGCCGTGGATCGCGACGTCAGTCAGCCCGGTACGGGCCCGACCACCACCCTGGTGGAACCCACGGTCACCATCGAACAGGCGCTGACCACTCCTTCCGACCCGGGTCTCGGAGTCGACTCTGGTGACGCCATCGAGTACGCCGTCACCTTTTCGAACACCTCGGGGGTCGACGCCTTCGACCTGGGGCTGTCTGTCCAGCTACCTGCTGAACTCGACGGCGTCAGCCTTGAGGCGGTGAGTTTCAGCGACGCCAACGGGCCCGCCGTGGGTGACTTCGAGATCACCGGCAACGACACCGACGGCTATCAACTCAGCCTCAAGAGTGGATTCGATCTCGACCTGCGTACCGGCCATTCCATCACCCTGACCATCGGTGGCACCGTAGGCGCCACTGCCGCGGATCTGGCCAACCTGACCTCCGAGGCCCGGGTCGACTGGACCAGTCTCGACGAGACCAGCTCCAGCAATGGTACCGAACGGACAGGAGCCGACGGGGAACTGGGGGATGGCTCCCTCAACGACTATCGGCAGATCGATATCCAGGCGATCCCGATCGCTCAGACACTGCAGGTGTCCCGCGTCGGCGGGCTGGACAGCACCGCTGCTGCAGACCCGACCGGCGACACCCGCGAAGACGTCGCGGTGGGTGAAATCATCCGCTACCGGGTGGTGGCGCTGCTGCCCGAAGGCACTACGGACAACTATCAACTGACGATTCAGGTCGATGAAGGTCTCACCATTCTCCCGGAGACGGCCAACCAGATCCTGATGGCCTTCATCGCCAACGATGGTGGTCTGACAAGCAACCTGAACACCAACGCCGATTCCGTCGAGGGCAATGGCCAGTCCCCCGAGGCCGGGTACATCCAGAGTGACCTGAGCGGCGGACCGGAGAGTGTGCTCGATCCTGCCCGCTACACCATCAGCGGCGATGGACGCACCCTGACCATCGACCTGGGCACCATCACCAACGCCGATAATGACCTCGACAAGGAAGGCCTTTCGCTCGAGTTCAATGTGCGGGTCGACAACGTCTCGACCAACCAGGCAGGGACAGAGCTTGGCATGGTCGTGACCGAAAGCCGCGACGGCACCAGTTTCCAGAGCGAGGAAATCTACGAACGTATCGTCGAGCCGTCCTTTACCGAGATGACCAAGACGGTGGTGGATTTCGATCCGGCCCCGGATGACACCACCGGCACCGCCAGCGTCACCGTTGCCTTTACCCAGAACGGCGGCATGCCCGCCTACGATGTGGTGCTGACCGACGCCTTTCCCTCGGGCAGCGATTATGTCATCGACAGTGTGGTCATCGATGGCCAGAGCTACAGCCTGGGCGGCCTGCCGGCCGGAGTCGTGGCCAACGCCACCGCCAGTGGAATCGAGGTCACCTTTGCACAGCTCGACCCGGGCAGCGAGGTCAGCGTGTCCTATCGCCTCGAGGTACCCAACGATGCGGTGGTGACGGCCACCGCCGCCGAGGCCCGTCTTGCCTGGTCCAGCCTGCCCGACGACGGCAGTTTCGATGGCTTTGCTGGCAGCGATGTCGGCCCCGACGGCTCGGCAGCGGGCGAGCGTACCGATGCCGACGGAAGCGGCGGGCTCAATGACTATGTGTTGACCGCCGGGGCGAGTCTCGGGCTGATCGAAGGCACCCTGTGGAATGACACCCTCAGCGCCAACACCAGCAAGACACCCGATGGCGATGGTCTGGCCGGCGTCAGTGTGACCCTGACCTGGGACGGCAACAACGACGGCGACTTCGATGACGACGAAGATCTCACCTTTGACACCGTCACCGACGCAAACGGCAACTACTCCTTCGGCGTGCTGCCCAAGGGCAGCTATCGCATCTCGGCCAGCGAAAGCCTCACCGACGCCGATGCCGGCGAGCTGAAGGCGCGTATCGACAGCGGACCCTCCGACGACGGCAGCCTATCGTTGATCACCGGCGCCGTAGACGGCGACACCACCTTCGACGCCGATATCGGCTATGTCGAACTCAACGACGCCCCGGTCCACACCTTGCCGGCCTCGCCGGTCTCCGGTGACGAAGACACCGACATTACCATCACCGGCATCTCGATCGCCGACCCCGACGCCCTGACGCCCGGCGCCCCAAGCGCCCCCGCCGCCCAGAACCTGACCACCACCCTGAGCGTCAACAACGGCACCCTGAGCGCCTCCGGGGACGGTGGCGCCAGTGTGTCAGGCAGCGGCACCAGCGAGCTGATCCTCACCGGCAGCGTCGACGAGATCAACGCTGCCCTCGCCACCCTGACCTATACCGGCAACGCCAACTTCAACGGTGACGATACCCTGACCCTCGTTACCAGCGACAACGGCAACTTCGGCGACCACCCGGACACCGGCAACGGCACTCCCGGCGAGAGCGCCGACGCCCTGACCGACCGCGATACCCTGGCCATCGAAGTGATCGCGGTTAACGACGAGCCTGAGGCCAACGACGACAGCGCCATCGCCGTGGAGGCCGGGGGACGCTTCAATATCGGCGGCATCGACCCCAACGGCCTGGTCATCCTCAACGATACCGACAACGACCTCAATGACGCCGACCCCGACGTGCTGACGGTGGTCCGGGCGGGCACCACCGCGGGCTCACTGCAGGCGGTCAACAGCGACCCCGCCTCGCCCACCCGTATCGTCGGCACCTACGGCACCCTGGTGATCTCCTCGAGCGGCTCGGCGGAGTACCTGCTCGACAACGACAACCCCGCCGTAGAGGCCCTGAGACTGAGCGGCAATACCCTGCCCGAGACCTTCGTCTACGAAATCAGCGATCGCGAAGGCGCCATCTCCCAGGCCACCATCACCATCACCATCGAAGGCGCCAACGACGCCCCGGTGGGCGTCGACGACAGCGGCGTGGCCATCGAGAAAGGTGGCATCAGCAACGCCACCGCCGGCCCGGCCAGGACGCCACCGGCAATGTGCTGACCAACGATACCGACGTCGACCTCAACGGCGAGACCAAGGCGGTCACAGGTATCCGCGATGGCGATGAGCTCCTAGGCAGTTTCGATGAGGTCACCGGCGCCACCAACGTGATCGGAAAATACGGCACCCTGACCATCGACCAGGATGGCAGCTATACCTACGTCATCGCTGACGACAACGCAGACGTCGAAGCCCTGGCGGTGGGCGATACCCTGAGCGAGACCTTCAGCTACCTGGTCACCGACGCCGAGGGACTCGATGACATCGCGGTGCTGACCATCACCATCGAAGGCGCCCAGGACAACCCCGTCGCCACCAACAACACCACCAGCGCCCAGGCACCGTCCACCGACGGCGCCACGCCGGCGGTGGACGGCACCGGCAATCTGATCGCTGATGACGACGGCGATGACGTCGACGCCGACGTGGATACCATCGACCAGGGTGCACTCGCCGTCGGCGCCATTCGCCCCGGCAGCGAGACGGCCGGCGGCGCCATGACCAGCCTCGGTGGCGTCAGCGCCAGCGTCGATGGTCAGTACGGGCGCCTCACGGTAAACGCCGACGGCAGTTACCGCTACGTGGTCGACGGCGACAACGCCGCCGTACAGGCCCTGGCGGCAGGCGCCACCCTAAGCGAGACCTTCACCTATAGGCTGATCGACACCGCCGGCAATCCGGACCTGGCCGAGCTGGTCGTCACCGTCACCGGCGCCAACGATCCGCCGAGCCCGGTGGCCGACAAGGCCATCGCGGTGGAGGCCGGGGGTACCGCCAACGCCACCCCAGGTGACGACCCCAGCGGCAATGTCCTGACCAACGACGACGACGTGGATGGACAGACACTGAGTGTCGATCAGGTCCGCTTCAACACCACCACGGTAAACGCCGGCCAGCCGCTGGCCGGACGCTACGGCACCCTGACCCTGAACGCTGACGGCAGCTTTTCCTATGTGGTCGACAACACCAATCCGGCGGTGGAGGCCCTAAGAACCGCCAACGATACCCTCACCGAGGTCTTCGTCTACCGCAGCGTCGATCCCCTGGGTGCCAGCACCACGGCGCGTCTGACCGTGACCATCGAGGGACGCGACGATGCCCCGGTGGCCGCCGACAACGTCGCCCTGGCGGTGGCCGACAGCGATCAGGGCACCGGCCGTGATCCCAGCGGCAATGTGCTCGACAACGACAGTGATATCGACGCCGGTGACCAACTGGCCGTGAGTGGCGCCCGCCCCGGCACTGAGGCCGCAGGCGGGGCCCTGTCCACCCCCAGCGCCGGCACGATAACCCTGACAGGCCAGTACGGCACCCTGACGCTTGCTACCGACGGCAGCTACAGCTACGCGGTCGACCAGTCCAACGCCGAGATCCTCGGGCTTGGCCCCCTGGAGTTCCGCCGTGACGTCTTTACCTACGAGGCCCGTGATCTGGCGGGACTGGTGGACCTGGCCGAACTGACGGTGTTCGTGCGCGGCCAGAACCAGGCGCCGGTGCCCGGCACCGACGATGGCCTGGCGGTGGAGGCCGGTGGCCGCGACAACGCCACGCCCGGGGCGGACGCCGTGGGCAATGTGCTCGACAACGACAGCGACGTCGATGGCGACATCAACCTCGGCGTCAACCTGCTCGGCCCCAACCTGACGGTGACCGGCGTTCGCACCGGCGATGACCCAAGCGCCGGCACCGAAGGCACCCTCGGCAAGGCACTCAAGGGCCGCTACGGCAGCCTGGTGATGGAGGCCGACGGCAGCTACCGCTACCAGGTCGATGACGACAACCCGGAGGTCCAGGCGTTGCGTCAAAGCGGCCAGACCCTGGTCGACGTCTTCACCTATGCGCTGGAGGACCGCTGGGGCGGCCCCGCCAGTGCCAGCCTGACGATCACCATCGATGGGCGCAACGATACACCGACGGCCCGCGACGACAGCGGCGACGCCGTGGACATCGGCGGAGGCGCGAGCCGCCCCGACGCCACCGGCAATGTGCTGCCCAACGACACCGACGTCGACGCCGAGCGCTACGGCGAGACCCAGAGGGTCACCCTGGTGGCACAGGACGGCGTCAGCGCGGCGCCCGGCGAGCGCCTGGCGGGCCGCTACGGCACCCTGATCATCGAGGCGGACGGCAGCTACCGCTACTTTATCGACCGCACCAACAGCGAGGTGCTGCGCGCCAGCGGCCTGGGTCCGCTGTTGCAGGAGGTCTTCGTCTACACCCTGACCGACCAGGCCGGCGCCAGCGACACCGCCACCCTGACCCTGACCCTGGATATCGCCGCACCCTATATTCCGATCAGGGATGGCGCCGGCCCCCACTTCCTGCGCCCGGACGATGGGCGCCAGTCGCGCGCCACCCTTGGCGATGTCGACCCGGTGGTCTATGTCACCCCGGAAGTCGAGCGCAACAGCCGCCAGGTCTTCGATTACCTGCGCCTGTCCCACGGCGCCCAGCCCTGGCTGGTCCGGCCGCTGGAGATGCAGATCCCGTCGCTGGCCAATGGCCTGGGTGAGGTGCCAGGCCAGTACGTGCTACGCGGCGTAGCCTTGAGTCGCCTGTACGCCGAGCAGGATCAATTGCTGATGCTGGGCCGCCACGGCCGCACCGACCTGACGGCGGATGGCCTGCTGGCCGATCCCTCCCTCTACGCTCCCACCCGCGAACAATTGCTGAACAACGCCGCTGGTGCCGATGGCGAACCGACGATTCCGACGCGAAGCTCGACGCCGGGCGACGCTCAACCTGGCTCGGCCGAGGCGCCGAACCGCGACGCGGCAGATGACGGCCGGCCTGTGCTGCCGCCGGGGGCCGAATGGATCGCCGATGGTGACCAGGACGATCGCCTCGAGCCAGCAGCGCTGGCCCAGGGCGGCTGGCGCGGGCCAGATGAGACCTCCGGCGCCTCTCCCAGGGTCGCTGCAGGCTTTCGCGCACAACTGACGGCCATGGCCGGCTCCACCGCGCCGCTGCAAGGGGAGCACGACCTGTGAGATTCGAACGACAAGGACACCGCATGCATCGACTACCGCTCACCACGCTGGCGGTCACCGCCGGCCTGACCCTGAGTGCCTGCTCCAGCCTCGAGCCCCAGCCCTTCGACGCCACCGAGATCCGTCAGCGGGCGATCAGCGACCAGGCCCAGATGTATCGCCTGCAGGAGCCGCTCAATCAGCCGGTTACCTTCTACGAGGCCGCCGCCCGGGCACTCAAGTACAACCTCGACTATCGCCTGAAGCTGATGGAAAGCGCCCTGGCCTCGAACCTGCGTGACGTCTCGCGCCATGAACTGCTGCCACGCATCGTCGCCGAGGCCGGCTACAGTGATCGCAGCAATGACTCCGGTGGCACCTCCATCGGTATCGAAGACGGCGAGGAAAGCCTGCGGCCCTCCACCTCGGAGCAGCGCTACCGTTCCACCGCGGGCCTTGGCCTGTCCTGGAGCCTGCTCGACTTCGGCCTGGCCTACTACGAGAACCAGCAGAAGGCCGACCAGATGCTGATGGCCGAGGAACGCCGGCGCAAGGTCGCCCAGAACGTGCTGCGCGACGTACGCAACGCCTACTGGCGGGCGCTGGCCGCCCAACGCCTGATTCCTCGCCTCAATGTACTGCTGGCGCGCACCGAGGTGGCCCTGGACGCCGCCCGTGAGGCCCAGCGCCAGGGACTGCTGCCACGCCAGGAGGTACTGGCCTACCAGCGCGCGCTGCTCGACTCCACCACCCTGCTGACCGCGCGCCGCCAGGATCTGGAGCTGGCCAAGACCGAACTGGCCGCACTGATGTCGCTGCCCCCCGGTACCCGCCTGATCCTGGCCGACGAACCGGAACCGGATCTTCCCCCGGACGTCAGCGATATCGAGCGCCTGGAACAGCTGGCGCTGCAGCACCGCCCGGAGATCATGGAGGAGTGGTACCGCAAGCGGGTCAACCAGAACGACCTGGAAGCCGCCAAGCTCAGGCTGTGGCCCAACGTCACGGTCAGCGCGGGCATCGAGTACGACTCCAACGACTACCTGTACAACAACGACTGGACCGAGACCGGCGTCAACGTGTCCTTGAACCTGTTGAAGCTGTTGTCCTATCCCGATCTGAACGAAGCCCAGGACACCCAGGGTGATGCCGACGACCTGCGCCGTACCGCCCTGTCCATGGCGGTACTGACCCAGGTGCGGGTGGGCGCCCTGCGCTACCACCTGGCCCGCGAGGAGCTCGAGTACAGCGACGAGAGTCTCGAGGTGGACGAGGACCTGCTGGCCTACGCCAAGGCCGCGGCCTCCTCTTCCATCGGCTCGGAGCTCGAGGTGATTCGCGCCGAGAGCCGCTACCTGCTGTCCCAGTACCAGCGCGAGGCGGCCTACTCCCGCGCCCAGGCCGCCTGGGGCCGGTTATTCAACTCGGTGGGCCTGGACGTGCTGCCCGAGACCGTCGCCCAGCACGATGTACAGACCCTGGCCGGCGAGATCGAACGGATCATGACCACCCACGAGCGCCAGGGCATCATTGCGCCTCACCCGGGCCAGCCACCGGCGCCAGCCGGCGGGCCCACCCTGGAGCCGCGTCGCCCGCAGCCGGGGACAGGCGCCGATGAGGGGGGCACCGATGCCGTCTAATCGCCTTCGCCCGCGCTCGGCCGGGATGCTCCTCGGCCTCGCACTGCCCCTGCTCGGGCTGTCGGCGCCAGCATCGGCCCAGCAGTCGGCACCTCAATCGACCCAGCAGCCGACCCAGCATTCGGCACAGCAATCGACCCAGCAAAGCCGGAGCGAGCTGACCATGCGCGCCCTGCTGGCCCCCCAGCAGGAGGCGACCCTGTCCAGCCGCATGGAAGGCACCCTGGACGAGCTAGCCGTGTCGCTGGGGGCTACGGTGGCCGAGGGCGATGTGCTTGCCCGCTTCGACTGTCGAATCGAACAGGCCCGGGTCAACGTGGCCAATACCGAACTCGGCGTGGCCCGGCTCAACAGCCAGGCCAAGGACCGCCTGCGCCGCCTGGACGCAGTGGGCGATCTCGAGGTGGCGCTGGCCCGCGCGGAGGTCGACAAGGCCCAGAGCGCCTTGAACCTTGCCGCCGTCCAGCGCGATCGCTGTACCTTGAAGGCGCCCTTCGCCGGGCGCATCGCCGCGGTTCACGTCAAGCCCTTTCAGACCATGGCCGCCGGTACGCCGATCGTCGATCTGGTCGGTGATGGCCCTCTCAAGGTCCGGCTCAATGCCCCCTCGGCGCACCTGGCCGAACTCGGCGAAGGCCAGTCGCTCAGCCTTGACGTCAGCGAGACCGGCAAGCGCTACGCCGCCACGCTCAGCGCGGTGAGTGCCCGCATCGATGCGGTGGCCCAGACCGTCGAGCTCGAGGCACGCCTCGACCAGGCCCATGACGAGCTGATGCCGGGCATGACCGGGCGTGCCACCCTGGTGGCCGAATCGCCTACCACAGAGGACAGCGACGAAGGCACGCCATGAGCGCCAGCGAACACCCACGCCCGGCGTCGCTGGCGTCATTGAGCCTGGCCCTGCGAGATCGCGCGCTGGACGCCGACTCGCGCACCACCCTGGCCTTCTCCATCGCCAACGACCCCTATCCGCTGCTGCGCTTTCGTCAGGCACTGGTACTGGAGGGCCGTGCCCGGGGTGCGGTCAGGCTGCGCTGTGTCTCGGGGCTGGCCACGCCCACCGAGCGCACCCCCTTCGTCAACTGGGTGGAAAGGCTCGGCGCCTGGCTGCTCGATCAACACGACATCGATGGCCCCAGGCTGCTGCTGCGCGATCAACTTGAACTCCCCGACGACCTGTCCGAAGGCTGGGCCCAGTGGTGGCCAGAGGTGCTGTGGCTGGTGCCGCTGGGTCCCGGCGTCGCCGACGCCGACCGAAAGTCGTCCAGCGACCATGCCTGGGCGCTGTTTCTGCTCGAGCAGCCACCGCCCCAGGCGCTGCGCCAGCAGCTCGGTGGCCTGGCCGCCACCTGGCGCTACTGCTGGCTGGCCCTGGCGCCACGCCGACGCGCCTGGCAGCTACCGCGTCGTCGGCTCGGCTGGCTGTTATTGGTTGCAGTGATCGCCGCGATGTTCCTACCGGTGCGCCAGTCGGCCCTGGCCCCGGCCGAGATCGTGTCGCTGGACAGCGCCGCCATCACCAGCCCGCTGGACGGTGTGGTGGCCGAGATGCTGGTAGAGCCCAACTCACGCGTCGAGGCCGGCACCCCCCTGTTTCGCCTGGATCGTAGCGAACTCGAAGGCCGCGCCGAGGTACTCAGGCGTCAGCTCGAGGTGGCCAGCGCCGAGCTCGACGCCGCCGGCAACCTGGCCTTCGACGACCGCTCACGGCTCGCCGACATAAGTCGCCTGAGGCGCCAGCAGGCACAGCGCCTGGCCGAACTGGAGGCACTGGAGGCCAGGCTCGAACGCACCCTGGTGACGGCTCCGACGGCGGGAGTCGCGGTCTACAGCGACCCCGACGACTGGGAAGGACGCCCCGTCGCCACCGGCGAGCGCATCCTGCGCCTGGCCGCCCCCGATCAGCCGGCGGTGGAGATCCAGCTGGCCGCCGCCGACGCCATCACCCTGGCAGCGGGGGCCGAGGTCAAGGTGTTCCTCAGCGCCCGTCCGCTGGAACCGATCGGCGCGCGCCTCATCCAGACCAGCTACGAAGCCTCGACCGACGCAGATGGCGTCGCCGCCTATCGCCTGCTGGCCGAGCTTGCGCCGACCGAGGTGAAAGACAGCGCCGGACAGAGCCTCGACCAGGGGACCGATACCCAGACCGACTCAGCAGCGAACAAGGTACGCCTGGGGCTGCACGGCACCGCCAAGGTCTACGGCGAAGAGGTCAGTCTCGGCTACTACCTGCTGCGCCGGCCGCTGTCGGCCTTGCGCGCCTGGACGGGGTGGTAGCCATGGCCTCAGCGACACCCGCGAGCCATGGCCCGGGGGCTTCCCATAGTGCGGCTGCCTCACCCACGGAGGGCAACGCCAGTCCCTTTACCGCGACGATGGCCCATCACACCGCCGGCGTCGATGAACGCTCGGATCGTCCGCCGCCACCGCTGCGCGAGGACCTGGTGCTAGTGGATGCAGGTCGTGATCGCCATGGCGAGCCCCAGTGGTCGATCCAGGACCCGGTGACCAATCGCTTCTACCGGATCGGCTGGCTCGAGTTCGAGTGTCTGGCGCGCTGGGGGGCGAGTCCCGCGCGGATTCGCGACGAGATCGCCGCCCAGACGCCGATGCAGCCGTCGCTCGAGCAGGTGCTCGAACTAGTGGACTTTCTCGAGCATCACCGTCTCTTGCGGGCCGGGCCCGACGCTACCGACCGATTGGCCCGCGAGGCCGCCACAGGCGCCGCCTGGCGCAAGCTGTCCTGGTGGCTGCATCACTATCTGTTCTTTCGCCTGCCGCTGGTGCGCCCGCAGCACTTTCTCGGCGCCGTGGTGCGCGCCCTGCCCTGGCTGTTCAGCCGTGGCATGGTCACGGCGGTGCTGTTGCTCGGACTGCTCGGGCTGGTGCTGGTGGTGCGCCGCTGGGACCACTTTACCCACGCGGTGATGGACGCCTTCTCGCTGTCAGGCATGCTCAGCTTCGCCTGTGCACTGGTGGTGGCCAAGGCCTGCCACGAGCTCGGCCATGCCCTGGTGGCGACCCGCCTGGGGGTAAAGGTGGCGCATATGGGCGTCGCCTTTATCGTGCTGTGGCCGATGCTGTACACCGACACCGGCGAGAGCTGGAAGCTCAGGCGCAGTCGATCGCGGCTGGCGATCTCGTCGGCGGGCATGCTGGTGGAGCTTGGCCTGGCAGGCCTGGCGACCCTCGGCTGGGTGCTGACCGAGCCGGGCGCCGTCAATTCGGCACTTCTGTACCTGGCCACCACCAGCTGGGTGCTGAGCCTGGCGATCAACGCAAGTCCCTTCATGCGCTTCGACGGCTACTTCGTGCTGACCGATCTGCTCGACTTCCCCAACCTGCACGAGCGCGCCGGCGCCCAGGCCCGCGTGTGGCTGCGCCGGCGACTGCTGGGGCTCGACGAGGCCTGGCCGGAGCCCTTTCCCCGCCATCAGCGACGTTCGCTGGTGTTGTTCGCCTTCGCCACCTGGCTGTATCGGCTGGTGCTGTTCCTCGGCATCGCCCTGGCCGTCTATCATCTGTTCTTCAAGGCGCTGGGCATCGTCCTGTTCGCCGTGGAAATAGCCTGGTTCATCCTGATGCCTGTCACCCGAGAACTGCAGCACTGGTGGTCCCATCGCCGCGCCGTCCCCCGGCGCTTTCGCCTGGCCTGGCTGTTGGCCCTCGGCACCCTGCTGTTGCTGGCCTGCCTGCCCCTGCAGACCCGCGTCAGCGGGCCTGGCGTGCTCCACGCCGAGCGCGAGCTGACCCTGTACTCGCCGTTTCCCGCACGCCTGGAGACCATCGCCGCCTCCGGGCGGGTCGAGCGAGAGGCGGCCCTGGTGCGGCTGAGCGAGCCGGATATCCGACGTCGCGAGCTGGCCCAGGAAAGCGAGCTCGACCTGCTGGAGGCCGAACTGGCGGGGCTGCTCGACGCCGACGATGGGCGCAATCGCGACAGCGCTACCCTGGCGCTACACCGCGTCAGCGAAAGCGGACGTCAGGCCGCCCGGCGGGAGCAGCAGCGACTGGTCATCAACGCCCCCTTCGCCGGCGAATGGCAGCGCTTCGATCGACAACAGACGCCGGGGCAATGGGTCGCGACCCGAGAGCCGCTGGGCGTACTGGTGGACCCCTCGACCTGGGTCATCGATGCCTACGTGCCTCAGGACGAGGTCCACCGCCTGAGTCCTGGCGCTCGGGTGCGCTTTCTGGTGGAAGGGCACACCCGACCACTGGCCGGACACGTCACCAGCATCGGTGCCACCCGCGCCGAGCACCTGAGTCACCCCCTGCTGGCGGCACGCCACGGCGGCCCGTTGTCCACCTACGAGGACCCGGAGGAGCGCGGCAAGTTGCGTCTTGAACGCGCGCTGATCGCGATCGAAGCCCGCCTGGACAGCCCCTGGACAGGCGGCAGGCAGGCCGCTGGCCAATTGCACATCGACGCCGAGCGTCAGAGCCTGGTCGGCCAGTTCACTACCTGGCTCGCTTCGGTGGTGATCCGCGAGAGCGGCTTCTGAGAAGACGGTTCCCTCTAGACTGCCTGCCCGCGAGCCCACCAGCGCTGCCGCTGTGCCCTATTGTCGCTAAGCCCCGTTGTCGCTATGCCGCGTTGTCACTAAGGCGCATTGTCACTATGTTGCACATTCGCTAGCATCGTCACTGCATTCGCCAGGAGCAAGTCAGTGGCCGTCCCATCTCGCAGCAACAGCAAACGCCCCAGCGTGGCCGACTACCTGGCCGAGGCCATCTTCGGCGGACACTATCGCCCCGGCGACTTCGTGCCCAAGGAGGTCGACCTGGCCGAACAGTTTGCACTGAACCGTTCGGCGGTCAGGAGCGACCTGCGCCAGCTGGTGGACGTGGGCATCATCGAACGCATTTCCGGCCACGGCTCCAAGGTGCGCGAGGTCGAGGCCTGGAACATCCTCGACCCGTCGGTCACCGACTGGATGACCCGCTACGCGGCTCCCAACCCCGAGATCCAGCGCGAGATCCTGAGCTTCCGCCTCGACGTCGAGCCCTACGTGGCGATGACCGCAGCCCGCCGCGCGACGGCCCGCGATCTGGTCGCCATCGAGGAGGCCTTCGAGGGCATGGAAAGCGCCATGAACGCCGCCGAGGGCGACGCCAAGCGCTTGCACAGCGATCACGACATCGCCTTCCATGTGGCCATCTTCAAGGCCACCCGCAATATCGTCTGGTCCCAGCTCTCGCATATCCTGCGCCCCTCGATCTACCTGCTGATCGAGACCTCCAACGAAAGCGCCAGCGACCCCGAGGACAGCCTCGAGCGTCACCGCGAGCTGATGGAGGCGATACGCACGCGGCGTCCCCAGGACGCCTTTCGCGCCGCCCAGGCGGTGCTCGCCGGTACCGCCGATGCCCTGGGCATCAAGCCCGGCGACTCGGTGCTCGGCAGCGACCTGGAGTTGCCTCCTACCGGCTAGTCAAGGCCCTGTGGGAGCCGCCATGCTATGCTGGCGGGCTGGCGCAGCCCACGCACCCGCCAGCCCCGTCCCCCTCGCCTAGCCCGTCAAAAAGGACCTTTGACATGGCCTCCGTGTATGATTTCAAGCCTCGTTTTCAAGCCCTGCTGCGTCCCTTGGTGGGCCGCCTTCACCAGCGTGGCGTCAGCGCCAATCAGGTCACCCTGCTGGCCGCCGTGCTGTCACTGCTGGTGGCGGCAGTGGTTGGCCTCAACGTGCAGACGCAGCTCTGGTTCGTACTGATCGCACTGTGGCTTCCCCTGCGTATGGCGCTCAACGCCATCGACGGCATGCTCGCCCGTGAACACGGCCAGCAGACGGCCCTGGGCGGCTATCTCAACGAGCTTTGCGACGTGGTCTCGGACGCCGCCCTGTTCGTTCCCTTCGCGTTGCTGCCCGAGACGGGCCCCGGCGCCGTCCTGATCGCCATGGTGCTGGCGATCATCGTCGAGTACGCCGGCGTCATGGGCCCCCTGGTCGGCGCCACCCGTCGCTATGATGGCCCCATGGGCAAGAGCGATCGCGCCCTGGTCATCGGCATGCTCGCCCTGGTGGTGGCGGTGGGCCTGGCGGCAGGCTGGTTTATCGCAGCGGTATTCTGGCTGATGGCGGTGCTGATGCTGGTCTCGCTGTACCATCGCGTCCAGCGTGGCATCGCCGAGGCCACTGGAGACGACAAGACCCCGGCGCCTTGATCTCGCCGGGGTCCCACCATCAGCAGGCGTGGCACCTAAGATGCAGGACGACAGCCCCGTTCACCATGGGCAACCCGCCTGCTGCCCAACCCGAACGCATGGGTTACTCGTAGGCCATCTGCTCAAGCTCCCGTCCACGGGTCTCCTTGACCCACTTCATCACGAACACCACCGAGCAGGCCGCGAAGAAGGCGTAGACACCGTAGGCCCCGGCAAGGCCGATTCCCGCCAGCATGATCGGGAAGGTCATGGTGATGGCGAAGTTGGCCAGCCACTGGAACAGCCCCGAGACCGCCAGTCCCGAACCGCGCACCTGGTTGGGGAACATCTCACCGAGCATCACCCACATCACCGGCCCCCAGGACACATTGAAGAACAGCACATAGGCGTTGGCCGCCAGCAGCGCCAGCACCCCCATGTCACCGGCCAAGGCCAGCTTTCCGTCGACCATGCTGGCGGTGGAGAAGGCGTAGGCCAACAGGCACAGGGTCAGCGCCATACCCACTGAACCTGCCCACAAGAGCGGCTTGCGACCGATGCGGTCGATCAGCGCGATGGCGATCAGACAGGCGCCGATCGACACCGCACCGCTGATCACGTTGATCAGCAGGGCATCACCCTCGGAGAAGCCCACCGCCTGCCACAGCACCGCACCGTAGTAGAACACCACGTTGATCCCGACCAGCTGCTGGAACACCGCCAGCCCGATACCGACCCAGACGATGCCGTGCACCTTGCCACTGGTGGCGTTGATCAGGTCCCTGAGGCTCGGCACATGGTCGGCGTTCAGCGACGCCTTGATCTCGGCGACCTTGGCCTGCCCCGCCTGCTCGCCGAGCAGGGTGACCAGCACCCGTGTCGCCTTGTCGTCGCGTCCGCGACTGATCAAGAAACGCGGGCTCTCCGGGATACCCAGCAGTGCCAGCAGAAAGATCGCCGCCGGCAGCATCTCGATCCAGAACATCCAGCGCCAGGCGTCGAAGCCGAACCACAGACTGGCGGTGGAGGCGCCGGCGATCTTGGCCAGCACATAGTTGCTGACGAAGGCGATAAACAGCCCCGAGATGATCGCCACCTGCTGGATCGTGGCCAGCCGTCCGCGCCGCTCGGCCGGCGCCACCTCGCTGATGTAGGCCGGCGTCATCACGCTGGCCGCGCCCACCGCCATGCCGCCGAGCACCCGGTAGATCACGAACTCCAGCGAGCCGGTCGCCACCCCGGAGCCCCAGGCGCTGACCAGAAAGAACACCGCCGACACGATCAGCAGCGCACGACGGCCGTAGCGATCGGCCAGGCGGCCGGCGAAGAAGGCACCGATGGCGCAGCCCAGCAGCATCGAGGCCACGTTGAAGCCGGTGCCGACGCTGTCGGAGTCGAAGGCCGTCTGCAGACCATCGACGGTGCCGTTGATCACGCCGCTGTCAAAGCCGAACAGAAAACCGCCGATGGCGGCGATACAGCAGATGGCGAACACATAGCGTTGTCGCTTTAGCGAGGCGGCGTCCGCCGGTGAGGATACGATAGGCATGCTGAACTCCTTGTTGTTGTGATATCGCGATGGAAAAAAGCTGGGTCACAGCCAGCCGGCGTCCACCCAGTGGTTGTGCGCGGTACAGCCGCTGGCCGCGTCGGAGGCGAGAAACACCACCATCGCCGCGACGTGATGAGGCTCGAGGCGCACCTTGAGCTTCTGTTCGGCGACGATCTGGGCCTCCTGTTCGGCGCTGTACCAGCGGGACTGGCGTGGAGTCTTGACGTTGCCGGGGATCACGCAGTTGACCCGGATGCCCTGTTCACCCAGTTCCTGGGCCAGCGCCCGGGTCAGCCCCTCGATACCGGCCTTGGCCGTCTCGTAGAGCGCCAGGCCTGCCTGGCCCAAGTGCCAGCTGATCGAACCGAGGTTGATCACCGCACCGCCGCCACGCCTGGCCATGCCCGGCGCCACCGCCTGGGTGGCGAACACCAGGTGGCGGAGGTTCACGGCGATGCGTTCGTCGAAATAGGCCGGGGTGATGTCCGCCAGACGATGGCGATCGTCATTGGCCGCGTTGTTGACCAGCACATCGACATCACCGATCGCGCTCAGCACCTCGTCGAGACGCGCTAGATCGGTCAGGTCACAGTGATGGAATTGCAGCCGATCGCGGCCGGCACCCTGCTCGGTCAGACGCGCTACCAGCGCCTGGGATGGCGCCTCGGCGAGGTCGAGAAAGTGCACTTCGGCGCCCTGCTCGACAAACGCCTCCACCAGCCCCTCTCCGATTCCCGAGCCGCCACCGGTGATGACCACCCGCCTGCCCACAAGGCCTGGATAAAGCGCCACCGGTCCTCTGTGTTCCTTCGTCATGTCAGCGTGACTCCCGTTGCTGTTGTAGGGGTTGTACCTAAGCCATCCAGGACTTGCCTGGAAGCGCCTGCGCTCGTCGACGTATCGGCTTGGCCTGTTGGAGGCGGCGCGCGTCACCGCTTTCGCCTTTCGATCGGCGAAGTCTTTCGATTGGCGAAGCCTTTCGTCTGGCGAGATCCGTTCGTTCGACGAGAGATGTTTGTTACTTCTCTTTACTAATATCTCGTTAGTAATTAGTCCTAACTAAGTGCACAGTCTTGTCGAGTCGGACGCCTTGTGCCATTGCACTTATGTCGAACAGTAGCCTCCCTGCGGAAAGGAGCTTGATGGCGCCCGGTGCTCTTCTGAAATCCAGTGCTCTTCTGAAAAGCGGCACAGGCGTCGCACGGATTCACTCAGGATCCTTGTTCGGCCGATGTAGCCGGGCGATGCAGTCGGGCGCTACAGTCGGGCGCTACTGTACGGCGCTAGGCGCTGTCCGAAAAGTCGACGAGCGAAGGTTAGACAAGGCAAAAATCGGTGAGAAAGCGCAGTTTACGGGGTGTAAATGAGCATTTTGACCGGGCTGGCGCACCAGCCGATTTTTAACGCCGTATTACCGAGCGCAGGCACTTTTCAGACAAGCCCTAAAGTCCGGCGCTGCGGCCCGTCGCCCGCCTTGGTACACTCGACGCGACCTTCCCCATCCCTGACAGGGTCGGAGACTTTCGTTCATGACCGCCTCTTCCACCGCCGGCGACCTCGGTGCGCTCAAGTCACGCAACCGCGCCTCTCTGCTGGAGTGGCTGCGCCGCCAACCCGGCCTGACCCGGGCCGAGCTTGCCCAGCGCACCGCCCTGACCAAGGTAACAGTCGGCGCCGCCGTGCAGACGTTGCTGGACCAGGGCTGGCTGGTCGAAGGCGATCTGCTGCGTGGGGGTAGCGGCCGCCCCGGACGGGCGCTGTCCCTCAATCCCGACAGTCATGCCATCCTGGGCATCGAGATCGGGGTCCATGGACTGCACGTGCTCGCCATCAACTTTCATGGCCAGATCCTGGCCCAGCGACACCAGGCCGTGGTGCCGACCCGGCCAGACGATACCCTGGATCAGATCGTGCCCATGGTGCGCGAGCTGATCCGGACGGCGCTTTCTCACAGGACACTGCTCGGTGTGGGACTGGCGGTGCCGGGGCCGACGTCGCCGGAGCAGTCGCGGCTTAGCCTGGCGCCCAACCTGGGCTGGCGAGACGTCCCGCTGCTCGAGATGCTCAGGCAGCGCCTGCCGGAACTCGACGATGATTCGAGACGATTCTGGTGCATGGACAACGAGGCCAAGGCGGCGGCCTTTGGCGAGCTCTATTGCAGCCTGTCCAGCGGCCAGGAGGCCGCGACGCCGTCGTCACTGTTGTACGTCAGCGCGGCTACCGGGATCGGCAGCGGGCTGGTGGTGCAAGGCACGCCGCCCCGGGTGATTCGCGGCGTGCATGGGCTGGCCGGCGAGATCGGCCACACACTCCTGGCGCCGGGGGGCAAGCCGTGTCACTGCGGTAACCACGGCTGCGCCGAGACCCTGGTCAGTGGCTGGGCCCTGCGTGATGCCCTGGGTATCGAGGCCGGCGCCTCCTTGAGCGAAGGCATCAAGCATCACCGCGACCCCGACCTGGTGGCCGAGACCCTCAACCAGGCAGGGGAAGCCCTGGGCCTGCTGCTGCTCAATCTCCACCTCACCCTGAATCCCGAGCGCATCGTCATCGGTGGCTCGCTGGTGAAGCTGGGTCCAGCGCTGCTGGACCCGGCGCTTGCGTTCTTCACTCGTCATCAGAACCATCTGCTGCCACAGGCGCCGCCGATCCCGGTGCGCATCCTCGACGACAGCCTGGCGACCGCCGCCCGCGGCGCTGCCGCCCAGGTACTGTGCCAGCTGCTGGCTCGCCACGACGAATTCGCCACTGACGAATAACCCGCTGTTTCTGAAAGGTTCAGCTCACACCAGGTGAGCGACGACGTCGTGGGTCATCGAGAGATCGACGCGAAGTGGCGTGTTCAGGCGCTGCCATCATCGTCGACGAAGGCCTCGGTGGCCTGACGATGCCCCAGCATCAGGGCGTCGGCCACCTGCTGCAGCGGCGTGATGTCCATATCGCTGTGGCCAGCCTCGAGCAAGCTGTGGAAGTGCGCGTAGACCCCCTGGTATTCGCGCTCCGGCTCATCGATCAGCGTCTCACCATCGACGATAAGACGGGCGCCCCCCGCCTCCAGGGTCAAGGTTCCCCCATCGGTGACGAAGGTCATCTCCCAGCACGGCGGGTCCTCGTGACGGAAGTCGAAGTCACCGCTCAGCAGGACGCCATCAGCGGTACGCCATTCAAGCGTCGCCGCGATGGGTGTCTGGGCGTTGGCGGGCACGACCAGATTGGCCCGCTTCAAGAAGAACGGATCGGGCAGCAGTGCGGTAACGATGGACAGGGCGTTGATGCCCGGATCGAACACCCCCATGCCGCCGGCTTCCCACAGCCAGGCCTGGCCTGGATGCCACACCCGCACGTCCTCGTGCCAGCGAATATCGACGCCCTCGACCCGGCGTCCAGCGAGCCAGTCAGCGGCCGCGGCGATGCCCGGGGCAAAGCGCGAGTGCCAGGCGGCGAACAGCGTAAGTCCCGCCTTTTCGGCCTGTGCCTTGAGGTCCTGCACCTCGGCCAGGGTGGCCCCCGGCGGCTTTTCCAACAGCACCGCCTTGCCACGGGCCAGCGCCTGACTGGCGAGCCTGTGGCGCAGATGGGCAGGGGTGCAGATCGCCACGGCGTCGATATCCGGCTCGGCGTCGAGCATCTCCTCGAGACTTGCGTAGGACGCCACGTCCTCCAGGCGCGAATGAGGGTCCGCCGACGCCACCAGCTCAAGACCTTCGGTGGCTCGGATGGCGTCCACATGCTGATCCCGGACGATCTTGCCGGCGCCGGCCACGCCCAGTCGAAACGGCTTCGCTTTCATCTGCTCCATCTCTCCCCTCTCCTCCAACTTTTCCCCTCATCCATCTCTTCCATCTCCATCAGCGCCCCCGTCTTCTTTCCTGCCTCTCTTGGCTCTCTTTCCTCTCCCCCCTCTCTTGCCTTCCTCCCGTCGACGCACGCCACCGCCAGGCGGGGCGACGAAAGGCCGCCAGCTTATCGCAAGAACAAGGGCAAGAGCAGGTGCCAGGGCCAGGGTCCGGGTCCGGACCAGGCCAGACGGTCTGCCGCCGGACCAGGGATTTCAGCCACCCAGCAGGCCGGGGCGGTGGGCGCCGGAACTGGACCACTGCTTGAACGCGGAGGCCACTTCTTCGGCCAGGGCATCGACCGCTGCGGTAGCTCCGGGTGTTCGCAACAGCACCAGTTGATAGTGCCCCAGGGGCGGCAGCCCTTCGGACTCTGCCAGGGTGACCAGTGGCGGCTCCACCAGGCTGCGAGGCAAGGCGGACACCGCCAGGTCGGCGTCGAGTATCGCCAGATGGCCGGCGCAGTTCTCGCTGACGTAGGCGATGCGATAGTCGACATTGGCCCCATCCAGCGCCGACAGGGCAAGCTTTCGCCAGGCACAGCCGGCGTTGGCCACCGCCAGCGGCAGCGGTCGCCGCTGGTGCGCCGCCCCTCCTCCGCGTCCGACCCATGCCAGCGCTTCCCGGTGGACCACCTCACCCCGGGCGCCAGCCAGGCCTTGCGTGCCGGCGGTGATCAGCGCCACGTCGACCTCGCCGGCGTCCAGCCGCGCCACCAGATCCTCACTCGGCGCCACGGTCACGTCCACCTGGACCTCGGGAAAACACCGCGCAAACCGCGAAAGCACCCACGGCAGTACCCGGGTCCCGACATCGTCAGAGGTGCCCAGGCGAACGCCGCCCTGCAGCGGCGCCTGCAGAAACTGGGAGACCGTCTCGTGGTTGAGCTGCAACAGACGCCGGGCATAGCCCAAAAGCTTTTCGCCCTCGGGCGTCGGCACCACTCGCCGCGCATGGCGCAGCAGCAGCCGCTGTTCGAGCGTCGCCTCGAGGGTCTTGACCTGCATGCTCAGGGCAGAGGGTGTGCGATGCACCTGTCTTGCCGCACGGGAAAAGCTGCCATGTTCCACGATGGCAACGAAGTTGTGGACGATGTCGAGATCCAGCAGCGGCAACGGACGTGCGCTCAAATGGTCGCTGTGCATGTCACTACCATTTTCAATTTATCTGAAAATAAAGTGTAGAGACTTTCGCTGGAATGAACCACAGAGGACGACCATGCTGGCAGACATCCCGATACCGATCGGGACAGGACGCAAGGAGGTGCGCCATGCGCTTCCTGCGAGCGCGAACAGCGACGACGTCTCACCGCCTGCCCGCGCGCCAACGATGCGAACTGGCCACCCCGTGCAGACGGTGGTTGAACCACACTCTGGAGGTAGACCATGCGCCCTTTTGATCCTCCCCTGCACCAGCATGATCGCAGGCGCAGACGTTCGACTCGGCTACCCGAGATCGTGCTGCCATGCTCACCGCCGCTGGGTCTGATCTCGACCCTGGAGCGCTGGGTCAGGCGAGCCTTGCGCCGGCATGACGAACGAACCTGATCCGACACCCTGCCCGTCAACTTGCCCGGGCACCCACCGACGAAACAGCCCGCCCCCGTCAACGACGGGGGCGGGCTGGCTGGCGGTGCACGGGTTGACGTGCGTCGTTCAGTGATTGTCCCTGGGCGGACTCTGGCGCGCCACGTCGCGGTAGGCGTCGGCGCCGCGCAGGGTCATGCCGCGATCCAGTGGTTCGATCAGGGTGCGCTGGATCTCCTGCCACGGCGTCTGGTGGGCCGGATAGGGATAGCCGCCCTGGGCGTCGAGACGCTGTCGACGCTGGGTGATTTCGTCATCGTCCACCAGCAGGCGGACCTCGCAGCGGCCCAGATCCACGCGTAGTCGATCGCCGGTCTGGACCAGCGCCAGCGGCCCGCCGGTGGCGGCTTCCGGCGAGGCGTTGAGGATCGAGGGCGATCCCGAGGTCCCCGACTGACGCCCGTCGCCCAGACACGGCAGCGACTCGATCCCCTGGCGAATCAGCGCCTCCGGCGGCTGCATGTTGACCACCTCGGCGCCGCCAGGATGGCCCACCGGTCCCGCCCCACGCATGATCAGGATGGTGCTGGCGTCGATGCCGAGTTCGGGATCGTCGATGCGGGCGTGGTAGTCCTCGGAGCCGTCGAACACCACCACCCGGCCCTCGAAGGCATCCGGGTCGTCCGGGTTCTCGAGAAACCGCCGACGAAAGTCCGGCGAGATCACGCTGGTCTTCATCAGCGCCGAGTCGAACAGGTTGCCCTTGAGGTTCAGGAAGCCGGCGTGTTCGACCAGCGGATTGTCGAAGCGTCGGATGACCTCCTCGTCCTGCGTCTCGCGGCCCGCGATGCTGTCGGCCAGGCGGCGGCCGTCGACGCCGGTGACGTCGCCGTGCAGCAGACCGCGCTCGAGCAGCTCGTGCTGTACCGCCGGCACCCCGCCGGCACGATGGAACTCCTCACCCAGGTAGGCACCGGCCGGCATCACGTTGGCCAGCAGCGGAATCCGGTGGCCCAGCCGCTGCCAGTCGTCGTTGTCGAGCGCAACGCCTGCATGGCGGGCGATGGCGTTGACGTGGATCGGCGCATTGGACGATCCCCCCAGCGCCGAACACACCACCACCGCGTTCTCGAACGCCTCGCGCGTCAGGATGTCGAGCGGGCGCAGGTCCTGCCATACCATCTCGACCGCGCGCTGGCCGGTGTCGTAGGCGACCATCGCGCGTTCCTTGTAGGGCCCGGGAATCATCGCCGACCCCGGCAGGCTCATGCCCAGCGCCTCGGCCATGGAATTCATGGTGGAGGCGGTGCCCATGGTGTTGCAGTGGCCCACCGAAGGCGCCGAGTCGCTGGCCCGGGCAAGAAACTCGGCGTAGTCGATGTCGCCGGCGGCCAGGCGCTTTCTCAGCTCCCAGATGATGGTGCCGGAGCCGACCCGCTCGTTGCCCCGCCAGCCGTTGAGCATGGGGCCGCCGGACAGCACGATGGCCGGAATGTTGACCGTCGCCGCCGCCATCAGGCAGGCCGGGGTGGTCTTGTCACAGCCGGTGGTCAGCACCACGCCGTCCAGCGGGTAGCCGTGCAGCACCTCCACCAGGCCCAGGTAGGCCAGGTTGCGGTCGAGTGCTGCGGTGGGCCGGCGCACGTTCTCGTGGATCGGATGCAGGGGAAACTCGAAGGGCACCCCGCCGGCGGCGCGAATGCCATCCTTGACCCTCTTGACCAGCTCGATGTGGTGACGATTGCAGGGGGTCAGGTCGGAACCGGACTGGGCGATGCCGATGATCGGCTTGCCCGAGGTCAGCTCATCGAGGGTCACCCCGTAGTTGAGGTAGCGCTCGATGCACAGCGCAGTGGTACCCGGGTGGTCGGGGTTGTCGAACCACCAGCGGGAACGCAGCTGGTCGGGGGTAAGGCGGGGGCGCTGGGTCATGGTGTTCTCCTGCGGTTGCCGCCGGCATGCGAGCGGCAACGGTCTGCCATTGGGTGCGAAGGTCGGGAGCGCTCAGTGGGAGTGTCGCGGAACGTCCGCGCCACGACAGCCCACCAGAAAGTCGAAGTCGCAGCCTTCATCGGCCTGCAGCACGTGCTCGATGTAGAGCTGACGGTAGCCACCGCTGGAGGCGATACGGCGCGACGCCTCGGTGGGATCGCTGGCGGCCAGGCGCCGCTCGAGCTCGGCCTCGTCGACGTCCAGATGCAGGCGCCCGTCGTAGGCGTCAAGCTCAATCCAGTCGCCGTTCTCTACCGCCGCCAGGGGACCGCCGGCCGCCGCCTCCGGCGCCACATGCAGGACCACGGTGCCATAGGCGGTACCGCTCATGCGAGCGTCCGAGATCCGCACCATGTCGGTCACGCCCTGGGCCAGGAGCTTCGCCGGCAGGCCCATGTTGCCCACCTCGGCCATGCCGTGGTAGCCCTTGGGACCGCAGTGCTTCATCACCAGCACGCTGTCGGCATCGACCTCCAGATCCGGGTCATTGATCCGCGCCTTGTAGTCGTCGAAGTTCTCGAACACCACCGCGCGACCACGGTGACGCATCAGTTCGGGGCTCGCCGCCGAGGGCTTGAGCACCGCTCCCTTGGGCGCCAGGTTGCCGCGCAGCACGCACATGCCACCGTCGTCCACCAGCGGGTTGTCCAGCTCACGAATCACCTGATCGTTGTAGAGCGGCGCATCCTTGACGTTGTCCCACAGGGTCTGGCCGTTGACCGTCAGCGCCTCCTTGTGGGGCAGGCGGTCTGCCTCACCGAGGCGCCGCAGCACCGCCGGAAGCCCGCCGGCGTAGTAGAACTCCTCCATCAGAAAGCGCCCCGACGGCTGCAGGTCGACGATGGTCGGGGTGCCACGCCCTACCCGGTTCCAGTCATCGAGCTCGAGCTCGACGCCCATGCGTCCGGCGATCGCCTTGAGGTGGATCACCGCATTGGTCGAGCCACCGATGGCGGCGTTGGTGCGAATGGCGTTCTCGAAGGCCTCCCGGGTCAACACCCGAGACAACCGCAGGTCCTCCTTGACCATGTCGACGATGCGATTGCCCGACAGGTGCGCCAGCACATAGCGGCGCGAGTCCACAGCAGGAATCGCCGCATTGTGGGGCAGCGACACGCCCAGCGATTCCGCCATGCAGGCCATGGTGGAGGCCGTGCCCATGGTGTTGCAGGTGCCGGCGGAGCGTGACATGCCGGCCTCTGCGGCCATGAAGTCGTGGATCGAGATCTTGCCTGCCTTGACCTCCTCGGACAGCTGCCAGACCACGGTGCCGGAGCCGATATCCCGGCCCTTGTGCTTGCCGTTGAGCATCGGCCCGCCGGTGACCACGATGGCCGGGATGTCGCAGCTGGCCGCCCCCATCAACAGCGCCGGAGTGGTCTTGTCGCAGCCGGTCAGCAACACCACGCCGTCCAGCGGATTGCCGCGAATGGCCTCCTCCACGTCCATGCTCGCCAGGTTGCGGGTGAACATGGCGGTGGGACGCAGATTGGATTCGCCGTTGGAGAACACCGGGAACTCCACCGGGTAGCCGCCCGCCTCCAGCACCCCCTTCTTGACGTGCTCGGCCAGCTTGCGGAAGTGGGCGTTGCACGGTGTGAGCTCGGAGAAGGTGTTGCAGATACCGATGATCGGGCGGCCATCGAATTCGTGGTCAGGAATCCCCTGATTCTTCATCCAGCTGCGGTACATGAAGCCGTTCTTGTCCGCACTGCCGAACCACTCGGCGCTACGAAAGCGTGCCTTCTGGGGCACTTCGGTCGCCGCTTCGTCGCTTGCTGCCTCGACACCCACGCTTGGGGAATCCTGATCACTATCGGCCATTGCCTGGCTCCTTCAACTCTGTCACGGGGTGAGCGGCAACCGGTCTGCCTGCTGTCTCGGGCCAATCGCTGGCCTTTGACGTCATGGCGAATACCGACCCGCTCGTCGGGTCCTGGGCAAGCCTACGTCGCGGGCGCCACAAAGTACACACATACGAAAGTATATGTTGAACATACTCGCAACTCGGTCAAGACTTGCCGCCACACCAATAACGATCACGCTCTCATCAGGGAGATCGACCATGCGAGCTATCCCCAGGCTTTCCCGTCTTGCCGCCTCCATCGGTGCGGCATCCATCGCCATCACTGCTGCCGCCAGTGCCCAGGCCGCTGAATACGAGTGGACCTTCCAGGCCTCCGAGACCGCCGGCGAGCCGAGCTTCAAGATCAAGCAGGAGTGGGCCGAGCGCATCGAGACCATGACCGATGGCCGTGTGGCCATCGAGGTGTTGCCGATCAACTCGGTGGTAGGTCCCACCGAAACCCTGCAGGCGGTGAGTTCCGGCATCCTGCAGGGCCATATGACCGACCCCAGCTACTTCTCCGGCCAGAACCCGGCCTTCGGCATGCTCGGCAATCTGGTGGGCGCCTGGAACGACCCCTACGACTTCCTCGAGTTCATGAACAACGCCGGCGGCGAGGATCTCTACAACGAGCTGGTGGAGCCCTACGGCGCCCATCTGGTGGCGGCGGCGACCTTCCCGCTGGAGTCGATCCCGTCCACGGTGGCCATCGAGTCGCTGGAAGACTTCGAGAGACTCAAGATTCGTGCGCCCCAGGGCATGGTCTACAACATCTTCGAGCGCATAGGCGCCACGCCGGTCAACCTGCCCGGCTCCGAGGTCTACACCGGCCTTGAGAAGGGCGTGATCGACGCCGCCGACTCCACGGTGCTGTCGAACAACGACGCCCAGGGCCTCCATGCCTTTGCGCCCTACCCGCTGTACCCGGGCTTCCACTCCATGCCGATGATCGCGGTATCGGTGAACAAGGATATCTGGGACGGCCTGCCCGAAGACCTTCAGACCACCCTCGAGACCGCCTTCGACGCCATGGCCTACGACCTGATCGCCCGACTCAAGGCCCAGGACATCGAAGCGCTTGCCCGTCTCCAGGAGGACCCGGAGGTTCACCCGTTCGACCTGCCCGACGAAGAACGCAAGGCCTTCCGTCAGGCGGCTGAACAGGAATGGCAGGAGTGGGCCGGCAAGAACGAGATGACCCAGAAGGTCTACGACGCCGCCACCGGCTTCCTGACCGCCCGCGGCCAACTGTAAGCCTCGCCAGCCGTCCTGCCCCCGATGGGGGCCCTGCCCCCCGGTCCAGCCTGCTGACACCGGGGGGCAGCTCCGTGACGACTTGCTGACCGCACCCGTGGTCGTAACCTTCAACCTGTTGACCAACGCCGCCAGCGGCCTGGAGCAACCATGACGCCTCCCTCCTCCCACAACACCCCCGCCGGATCGCCACATGACGGCGCCGGGCGGCCGCCTGATCCGTCACAAGAGCCTTCGCACGAGCCTTCGCATGATCCTTCACCCGAGCCTTCTCGCGGCCCGAACCCCGACCCGTCGGCGGACAGGACGCCCGAGCGTGCCCCCGATGTGGTGCGCAGTCGTTTCGATCGTGGCGTGGTCCGGGTGGCCCAGTTCGCCGCCTGGCTGGTGTTCATCGCCATGGCCATCAGCGTCTATGAGGTGATCATGCGCTACGGCTTCGGCGCGCCCACCTCCTGGGTCCACGAGAGCGTGGTCATGCTGGTGGCGGCCAGCTTCTGTCTCGGCGGCCCGGCCGCGCTGGCCTCCAACCGCCATATCCGGGTCAAGGTGCTCTACGACGCCGTGGGCCCGAGGTTCCGGCTGTGGCTCGACCGCTTCAATGACCTGGTCACCTTCGGCTTCTGCCTGGGCATGACCTACGCCGCCTGGGTGATGTTCTACGGCGCCTCCCACAACCCCCTCGGCGAGTGGCAGCTGGAGCGCTCCGGCACCTCCTGGAACCCGCCGTTCCCGGCCCTGGTCAAGGGCATGATCCTCGCCGCGGTGGCGATCATGTGCGTCCAGGCGCTGATTCACCTGATCCAGTCGATCAAGGGCAAGCCCGCCCCCGACGCACCCGAAGGAGGCGCTGACTGATGAGCATCGCAGACGGAACCCTGCTGCTGGTCGGCGCCATCTTCGCGCTGCTGGTCACCGGCCTGCCGCTGGCCTTTATCACCGGCCTGGTGGCGCTGGCCTTTACCTTCGGCTGGTTCGGCCCCAACGCCCTGCCGCTGGTGACCAGCCGGGTCTACGGCTTCGTCACCGAGTACTCGCTGGTGGCGGTGCCGATGTTCGTGCTGATGGCCTCGCTGCTCGACCGATCGGGCATCGCCAAGGATCTGTTCAACGCCATGCGGGTGTTCGCCGGGCGACTGCCCGGGGGCGTCGCCGTGCAGACCGTGGTGGTGGCGTTCTTCCTGGCCGCGCTGTCCGGCATCATCGGCGGCGAGATCGTGCTGCTCGGCATCCTGGCGCTGCCGCAGATGCTCCGCCTCGGCTACGACAAGCACCTGTCGATCGGCGTAGTCTGCGCCGGCGGGGCGCTCGGTACCATGATGCCGCCGTCCATCGTGCTGATCATCTACGGCCTGATCGCCAGCGTCTCCATCGCCGACCTGTTTACCGCGGCGATCACCCCGGCGGTGATCCTGATGCTGTCCTACATCGGTTATGTGCTGGTGCGCTGCCTGCGCAACCCCGCCATGGGCCCGCCGATGAGCGAGGAGGACCGCAACGCCGGCTTCGCCTCCAGGGGTGCCGCGCTGCGCTCGATCATCGTGCCGGCGCTGATCGCCTTCATGGTGCTGGGCTCGATCTACGGCGGCGTGGCCTCGGTCACCGAGGCGGCGGCCATGGGCGTGTTCGGCGTGCTGCTGGCGGTGCTGGCCCGGGGCGAGTTCTCGTTCTCGATGATGCACCAGAGCCTGTCCCAGACCCTGGTGACCTGCGGCATGATCATCTGGATCGGCATCGGTGCCGCCGCCCTGGTCGGGGTCTACAACCTGATGGGCGGCAACCGCTTCATCTCCGGCATGATCATGGATCTGGACGTCTCGCCCATCGTGATCATCCTGGTGATGATGGCGATCCTGATCGTGCTCGGCATGTTCCTCGACTGGATCGGGGTGGCCATGCTGACCCTGCCGATCTTCGTGCCGATCATCGTGCAGCTGGGCTACAGCCCGATCTGGTTCGGCATCCTGTTCGCGGTGAACATGCAGGTGTCCTTCCTGTCGCCGCCGTTCGGACCCGCGGCCTTCTACCTGAAGGGTGTGGCGCCACCGGAGATCAGCCTCAAGGACATCTTCGTCTCGGTGCTGCCCTTTATCGCCCTGCAGCTATGTGTACTCGCGGCGCTGCTGGTGTGGCCCGAGATGGCCATGTGGCTGGTGCAATGACGCGGATCGGCCCCTCTCCGGGACCAGGCGCCAGGCTAGACGCCAGCAAAGCCACCTTTCCATAACGTCAACCCATACCTTTGTATGTTGACCATACACTACCCCAGAGGCGTAAGATGCCTCTGGGGCCAACCGTGAACCGGGACAAGGCGCCCACGTCACGCAAGGATATCGCCATGCATCATGACACCCCCGAGACCCTTCGCATCATCCAGTGCCGCCACCAGGGCAGCGTCAGGGCCGCCCTGGTCGAAGGACCGGACCGTGTGCGACTGACCGACGCCGACACCTATACCCTGGCACGCCGTGCGCTGGCCGAGGGCAAGGGCCTGGCGACTACGGTCAATGAATGCCTCGGTGACGAGACCCTCGACTACGGCGAACTGGTCGAGAGCGGTCAGCTACTGCCGCCGCTGACCCATCCAGATCCCGCGCACTGCCTGGTCACCGGCACCGGCCTGACCCATCTGGGCAGCGCCGATACCCGCAGCGCCATGCACGCCGACTCGTCCGAAACCGACGACGCCCAGCTGACCGACTCGATGCGCATGTTCAGGCTCGGCGTCGAGGGCGGCAAGCCCGCCGAAGGCCAGGTGGGCGCCCAGCCCGAGTGGTTCTACAAGGGAGATGGTGACTGCGTGGTGGCCCCCGAGGCGCCGCTGCCCTGGCCATCCTTTGCCGAGGATGCAGGCGAAGAGCCGGAACTCGCCGGGCTCTACCTCATCGATGATCAGGGCCGTCCCCATCGGCTGGGCTTCGCCATCGGCAACGAATTCTCGGATCACATCACCGAACGCTACAACTACCTGTGGCTGGCCCACTCGAAGCTTCGCGCCTGCAGTTTCGGCCCCGAACTGCTGATCGGTGAACTACCCTCTCATCTGGAGGGTACTTCGCGTATCACCAGAGACGGCGAGACCCTGTGGGAGAAGCCGTTCTTGACCGGCGAGGACAACATGGCGCACAGCATCGCCAACCTGGAACACCACCACTTCAAGTACCCAGGTTTCCGTCGGCCCGGTGACGTCCACGTCCATTTTTTCGGCACCGCCACCCTGAGCTTCGCCGACGGTGTCAGTGTCAAACCGGGCGAGCGCTACGAGATCGAGCTACCGGCCTTCGGGCGTCCGCTGCGTAATCCGCTGGCGCCGCCCACCGAGGACGAAGAACAGACCAGCGTCACGCCGATGTAATCGACCGGCGACAGGCTTCGACTGTCCCGAACAATGACGACACGAGCATTGAACGCAGGTCGAGCCGGCGTTGACACTGGTACCAGACAGCAAACCGACAACCCCATCCCCGCAAGCGAAAAGGAGCCAACATGACTCTGGAAGGAAAGCAGCTGATCGGCAGCCAGGCCGTCGAGGCCAAGGGCGAGCCCATCCACGCCGTCAATCCGGCCACCGGTGAGACCCTCGAGCCTGGCTACAAGGCAGGTTCCAAGGCCGAGGTCGAGCGCGCCTGCGAACTGGCCTGGGCAGCCTTCGATAGCTACCGCGAAACCGGCCTCGAGGCCCGTGCGACCTTTCTCGAGACCATCGCCGACGAGATCGAGGCGCTCGGTGACACCCTGATCGAGCGCGCCATGCAGGAGTCCGGCCTGCCCCAGGCACGTCTGCAGGGCGAGCGCGGCCGTACCTGCGGCCAGCTGCGCCTGTTCGCCTCGGTGGTACGTGCCGGCGAATGGCTCGACGTGCGGCACGATCCGGCCCTGCCGGACCGTGAACCGATGCCGCGGGTCGACCTGCGCCAGCGCCATATCGCGCTGGGTCCGGTGGCGGTGTTCGGCGCTTCCAACTTCCCGCTGGCGTTCTCGGTGGCCGGCGGCGACACCGCCTCCGCCCTGGCCGCCGGCTGTCCGGTGGTGGTCAAGGCCCACTCCGCCCACCCCGGCACCTCCGAGCTGGTCGGCCGCGCGCTGCAGAAGGCGGTGACCCGCTGTGAACTGCCGGAAGGCGTGTTCTCGCTGCTGTTTGGTTCCGGTCGCGAGGTCGGCCAGGGCCTGGTCAGCAACGCGCGGATCAAGGCGGTGGGCTTCACCGGCTCGCGCAGCGGTGGCACCGCCCTGATGAAGACCGCCCAGGCGCGTCCCGAGCCGATCCCGGTGTACGCCGAGATGAGCTCGATCAATCCGGTGTTCCTGCTGCCCGAGGCGCTCAAGGCCCGTGGCAAGGAGCTGGGCGAGGCCTTCGTCGGCTCGCTGACCATGGGTGCCGGCCAGTTCTGCACCAACCCGGGGCTGGTGATCGCGGTCAAGGGCGAGGCGCTGGACGGCTTCGTCGAGGCCGCCGCCGAAGCGGTCAAGGGTGCCGGCGCACAGACCATGCTGACGCCGGGCATCCACGACGCCTACACCCAGGGCGTCAACACCCTGGGCGGCAGCGACAAGGCCCGTGAAGTGGCGCGCGGCCCCCAGGGCGACGGACCCAACCAGTGCCAGGCCGGCCTGTTCGTGGCCAAGGCCAGCGACTTCCTCAATGATGAGGCGCTGCAGGCCGAGGTGTTCGGTTCGACCTCGCTGGTGATCGAGTGTGCTGACCTGGACGAGGTCAAGGCACTGGCCGAGGGGCTCGAGGGCCAGCTGACCGCGACCCTGCAGATGGACGACGGCGACATCGACGCGGCCCGTGGCCTGCTGCCGATCCTCGAGCGGCGTGCCGGACGGGTGATGGCCAACGGCTGGCCCACCGGGGTCGAGGTGTGCCACGCCATGGTCCACGGTGGCCCCTATCCGGCCACCTCTGACTCGCGCACCACCTCGGTCGGCAGCGCCGCCATCCACCGCTTCCTGCGCCCGGTGTGCTATCAGAACCTGCCGGACGCCTTGCTGCCGCAGGCGCTCAAGGATGGCAACCCGCTGAACGTCAGCCGCCTGGTGGACGGCAAGCGCGAGGCGTAAACCGCCTGGCACACGTCTTCAACCAAGGGTCTTGAACCGACGTAGTTGAAGACATCGCTGAAAACATGGCTGAAGACGTGGCTGAAGACATGGCTGAACACGTAGCTGAAGCCATGGTTGAAGCGAACGGACGGAGGCGCCGATCATCGGCGCCTCCTGTCTCGTCTTCTTTTTCTTGTTCTTGTCATTCTGTCCTGGTCTTTCTGGCCCCGCCTTTCTGTCATCGTCCTTCGGTCCGTATCGCATGATAAAGACCTGCAGGGAACGATGGCCTTGGCTCATGATTCAGCGACGGCTATTGGCACACTTACCCCCCCACATCACGTCGCTTATCAAGATAGCCTTGAAGACAGTCATCGAGACATCTATCCAGACACCTATCCAGACATCCTCCCGCTACCGTTCCCTCCTGCCTTTGCAATCACACCCAATCCATAATCGGTGACATTTCACGCTTATTCAGCGAATATCTTGGTCATTATTGCCGGCATGAAACGCCCAACTTATTGGCCAAGACATCCCAGAAACATCCTTTCACGCCCACGATCATTCCTGCCCACGATATTGCTCAGGGCGCATCCTCTTCTCCGACCAGGCTGGCGACAAACTCGGTCAGCAGTTCAGGCCAGGGCTCGCCCTTGCGCGTGAGCACGCCGTAGTAGCCCAGCGGCTCACCGATGGTCAGCGGCAGTACCGCGAAACGGCCTTGAGAGAAGGTGGTCTTGACCACCGAGCTTGGCAACAGCGACAGGGTATCGGTACTCGCCACCAGCTGAAGCGAGGCCTGGGTGGAGGTGGTCTCGATGACGTTGCGCGGCGAGGCGACGCCGGCCTCGGCCAGGGCCGCCTCGAACAACCCGCGCATGGGGCTCGCCATGGGGTGCAGCACCCAGGGCCAGCGCACCACCTCGGCCAACTCAGGCGTCCCCTGACACAGCGGATGGTCGGGTCGCGCCACCACCGACACCGGCTCCTCCTTGAGCGGCAGAAAGTCGAACAGATGACGCTGGGACGGCTCGGTGTAGCGGCCAATGACGGCGTCGAGCAGCTTGTATTCGAGATCCACCAGCAGTCGATCGCTAGAGTTCTCGATCAACGAGATGGCGAGCCGCGGCCGGTGCGACTTCAACTCCGCCATGGCCCTTGGCAACATCACCGGGGCGGCACCGGGTACCGAGCCAAGCGCCAGCCGACCGTGCCCACCTTCGCGCAGTGAAGCCAGTTCTTCGACCAGCCGATCGGTGTCGTTGAGCAGACGCCGTGCATAGCGCAATACCGTCACACCGGCGTCGGTCGGTTCCATCCGCCCGGGCTCACGCAGAAACAGCGGTATTCCGAGAAATCCCTCGATGTCCTTGAGCATCTTGCTGGCCGCCGGCTGGCTGATGTTCAGCTGCCTTGCAGCCGCGTGCATGTTACGACTTTCGTCCAAGGCGACCAGCAATACCATATGCCTGATCCGCAGCCACGTCTTGGCGTGAATACCGCTGTCATGGGGCATGTAGCGCATCATCCCGATGATTGAAAAACACATGATAACCTGAGGTTATCAAATGGCCAAAAACTTGGATTGGCCGTTCTTTTAGCGCTCTGTTTAGACTGCCCTCACTGACAATAGAACGACGAGACAGCAGCAAGAGAGTAACGGGAGAGCAACCAGAGAGGCAGGCGCTTTCCGCAAGCAGCCAACCGCTGATCGACGCCCATGATGCTTTCCCTGGCCACTCGTCGGACAACCAACAATATTCACCACAAGGCCGCCAGCATGACCACCATCACTCGGGTCGACGCCCGCGATATCCGCTTCCCCACCTCACGCCAGCTCGATGGCTCCGATGCCATGAACGAAGCACCGGACTACTCGGCCACCTACGTCATCCTGCACACCGATCAGGAAGACGAGGGCCACGGTCTGAGTTTCACCATCGGCCGCGGCAATGATCTCTGCGTCGCTGCAGTCAACGCCCTGGCACCCACCCTGGTGGGCCGCAAGCTCGAGGACATCACCGCGAACATGGGCACCTTCTGGCGCGAGCTGACCAGTGGCGATAGCCAGCTGCGCTGGCTGGGTCCGGAAAAGGGCGTGATGCACCTGGCCAGCGCCGCCCTGGTCAATGCTATCTGGGACCTGTGGGCCAAGCGTGAAGGCAAGCCGATCTGGAAGCTGCTGGTCGACATGAGCCCGGAACAGCTGGTGCGCTGCCTGGACTTCCGCTTCGTCACCGACGCCATCACCCCCGAGGAGGCCATCGCCCTGCTGCGTCGCAAGGCCGGTACCAAGGGCGAGCGCGAGGCCGAGATGAAGGCCGAGGGCTACCCCGGCTATACCACCTCCGCAGGCTGGCTTGGCTATTCCGAGGAAAAGATGCGTCGACTGTGCCGCGAAGCCCTGGCCGAGGGCTGGCAGCACTTCAAGCAGAAGGTCGGTGGCGACATCGAGGAAGATCGCCGGCGCGCTGCGATCCTGCGCGAGGAGATCGGCGAACAACGCACCCTGATGATGGACGCCAACCAGATGTGGGATGTGGACGAGACCATCGTCAACATGCGCCGTCTGGCAGAGTTCAATCCTCACTGGATCGAGGAGCCCACCAGCCCCGACGACATCCTCGGTCACGCCGAGATCCGTCGTCGCCTCAGGGGCGGCCTGGAGGGTGGCATCGGCGTCGCCACCGGCGAGCACTGCCACAACCGGGTGATGTTCAAGCAGTTGCTGCAGGCCGGCGCGATCGACTTCTGTCAGCTCGACGCGGCGCGTCTGGGCGGGCTCAACGAGGTCATCATCGTGGTGCTGCTGGCGGCCAAGTACGGCGTGCCGATCTGCCCCCACGGCGGCGGCGTGGGCCTGTGCGAATACACCCAGCACATCTCCCTGTTCGACTACATCGCCGTCTCCGGTTCGCTGGAAGGTCGCCTGCTGGAGTACGTCGACCACCTGCACGAGCACTTTGTCGACCCGGTGCGTATCCGTCAGGGTCGCTACCTGGTGCCCGAGGCGCCGGGCTACAGCATCACCATGAAGCCCGAGTCCCTCGAGATGCATCGCTACCCCGAAGGTGCGGCCTGGCAAGACGCCTGAGCCGCTCCACCGGCCAGCACGCCACGCAAATTGGAGAGAAGCATGACAACAATCACAACGTCCGTCGCCCCCTTCACCCGTCGCCGCCTGGGCGCGGCCATCGCCGCCCTGACCATCGGCAGCCTGACGCTGGGTGGTGTTGCCACCGCCCAGGCCGCCAGCGAGATGCCGCCGATCCCCGAGGTCGACGGACCCGTGGTCGAAGGTGACGGCAATGACTACACCCTCAAGTTCAGCATCGGCACCACCCAGTCCGGCGCCCAGTACCGTGGCCTCGAGTACTTCGAGGACATCGTCGAGGCGCGCAGCGACGGCCATATCCAGGTCGAGCTGTTCCACAGCGCACAGCTTGGCGATGACCTCCAGGCGGTCAGCGCGCTGCAGTCCGGCACCCTGGAGATGACCGCGCCGTCCACGTCACCGCTGGTCAACATGTTCCCGGAATTCGCGGTGTTCGACCTGCCGTTCCTGTTCCCCACCCCGGAAGTGGCCGACGAGGTGCTCGACGGCGAGATCGGTGATCGCATGCTGGAAACCGCCAGCACCAATGGACTCAAGGCCCTCGGCTGGGCCGAGAACGGCTATCGCCAGCTGACCAACAGCCAGAACGCGGTGGCCTCGCCCGAGGATCTGGATGGCCTCAAGGTCAGGACCATGCAGAACCCGATCCACCTGGATATCTGGAAGACCCTGGGCGCCAACCCGACGCCGATGTCCTTCGCCGAGCTGTTCACCGCCCTCGAGCAGGGCGTGGTCGACGGCCAGGAGAACCCCTGGATCACCATTCAATCGTCCAAGTTCAACGAAGTGCAGGACTACGCCACCGAGTCCAACCACGTCTACACGCCCTTTATCACCCTGGTCTCCGAGCGCTTCTGGAGCCGTCTGCCCGAGGGCTATCAGGATCTGCTGTCCGACGCCGCCAAGCAGATGGGCGACTACCAGCGTGAAGTCAGCCGCACCCTCAACGACCAGATCAAGCAGGAGCTGATGGACGAGGGCATGAACATCACCGAGCTGACCCCGGAACAGGTGGCCACCTTCCAAGAGACCCTGTCGCCGGTCTATGACGAGTGGCGCGAGAAGATCGGCGGAGAGCTGATCGACGATATCCGCGCTGTTTCCCAGTAAGCCCTAGCCCGACCCCGCCGCTGTCGGCGGCGGGGTCGTCGTCACCACGGAGGTGACCCATGACCACCCTATCCTCCACTTCCACCCCGGGACTCCTGGGGTGGTTGATTACCACGCTGCGCATCGCCGTCGGATTGCTGGTGCTCGGCGTGGTGTTCTGCGTGACCGCCAATGTCTTCGGTCGCTTCGTGCTCAATACCTCCTACGCCTGGGCCGAGGAGCTGTCCCGGGTGCTGTTCATCTGGCTGGTACTGCTTGGCGCCGGGCTCGGCAGCCTCGAGAAGGAACACGTGGCGGTGACCTACTTCAAGGACCTGGCCCCGGCCGGGCTGCGCCGCGTGCTGGGACTGACCGCCGTGGCGGTGATCTACCTCGTCTGCATCTGCATCCTGCTCGGCTTCAAGGAGCTGATCTCCGGCTATACCAGCGCTACCCCCATGCTCGGCATCCCCAAGACCTGGCTCTATAGCGCCATGCCGGTGATGGCAGGGCTGACCCTGATCGCCAACACCCTGGCCCTGGTGGCCCTGCTCAGGAGGTCCGAACCATGATCCTGTGGAGCATCCTTATCGGGCTTGCCATCTGCATCGTCATTGGCATGCCGATCTCGTTTGGCCTCGGCGCCATCAGCCTGTTCATCTTCTTCTATTCCGACTATTCGCTATCGCCCATCGTCGCCCAGGCAGTCAACGGCCTGGACTCCTTTCCGCTGCTGGCCATTCCGCTGTTCATCCTGGTCGGCGAGGTGATGAGCGAGGGCGGCATCGCCACCCGCCTGGTCCGACTGGCCAGCGCCATGGTCGGCTTCGTCGCCGGTGGCCTGGGTCAGGTGGCGGTGATGACCTCGATGTTCTTCGGCGGCATCAGCGGCTCCGCCGTGGCCGACGCCTCGGCGGTCGGCAGCATGATGATCGAGCCGATGAAGCAGCATCGCTACAGCGCGCCCATGGCCACCGCCATCGTGGTCGCGGCCTCGGTGGTCGGCATCATCATCCCGCCGTCGATCCCGATGATCCTGTTCGGCGTGGTCACCAACACCTCGATCTCCCAGCTGTTCCTGGCCGGCATCGTGCCCGGCATCCTGATCACCCTGGGACTGGCGGCCACCACCTACGTGCAGTCACGCAAGAACGGCAAGGGCCAGGCCTTCTCCTTCCCGGAGCTCGCCAGTGCCCTCAAGGACGCCATCCTGGCGCTGTTGCTGCCGGTGATCATCGTCGGTGGCATCCTCACCGGGGTCTTCACCCCCACCGAGAGCGCCGCCATCGCGCTGGTCTATGCCTTCGCGGTGTCCTTCTTCGTCTATCGCAGCCTGTCGCTCAAGCGCTTCTTCGAGCTGTGCGTGAGCACCGGTCGACTGACAGGTGTGGTCATGCTGCTGCTGGCCTTCGCCAGCGTGCTGGCCTGGCTTCTGACCGCCAACATGATTCCCCAGCAACTGGTGGTGAGCCTGTCCGCCATCACCGAGAACAAGCTTCTGCTGCTGCTGATCCTGTCGGCCTTCCTGCTGGTGGTGGGCTTCTTCATGGACCTGACCCCTGCCATGGTGATCCTGGCACCGCTGATGACGCCGGTGGTAGTGAAGCTTGGCATCGACCCGGTGTACTTCGGCGTGCTGATGTCCTTCATCCTGGGTATCGGCCTGATCACCCCGCCGGTGGGCACCGTGCTCTATGTCGGCTGTGGCGTCGGCAAGGTCGGCATGGAAAGCCTGGTCAAGAGCCTGCTGCCCTTCTACTTCACCCTGGTGGCACTGCTGGTCGTGTTCCTGCTGTTCCCGGGAGTGGTGCTGTGGTTCCGATAACCCCGAACTTGAACAACCTGGGCGGCCCCTGGCCGCCCGCCAAGCGGAGAAGCCCCCGATGAGCGCCAACGACGACCTGCTGACCTTTCTGCGAGAGACCCTGGGCAGCACCGGCGTGCTGACAGACGACCTCGAGCGCTATCGGGTCGACTGGGCCGGCGCCCGCGGCGGTCTGCCGTTGGCGGTGGCTCGCCCGGCGACCTCTGAGCAGGTGGCGCAGGTACTCGGCTACTGCCATCGCCACGATATTCCGGTGGTCCCCCAAGGCGGCGGCAGCGGCCTGGTCGAAGGCGCCCTGCCGGACAGCCAGACACCGGAGCTGGTCATCAGCCTGGAGCGGCTTAATAAAATTCGCTCCATCGATCCGATCAACTTCACCGTGAGCGTCGACGCCGGCTGCGTGCTGCAGACCATCAAGGACGCCGCCGAGGCCGAGGATTGCACCTTTCCGCTGGCCCTCGGCGCCCAGGGCAGCTGCCAGATCGGCGGCAACATCGCCACCAACGCCGGCGGCCTTAACGTGCTGCGCTACGGCATGATGCGCCAGCTGGTACTGGGTATCGAGGTGGCACTGCCGGACGGCCGTCTGCTCGACGACATGAAGGCACTGCACAAGAACAACACCGGCTACGACCTGAAGCAGCTGTTCATCGGCGCGGAGGGTACCCTGGGCATCGTCACCGGCGCGGTACTCAAGCTCTACCCTCGTCCCCAGGTGACACGCACGGCGCTGATCGGCTGCCCCGACGTGGCCTCGGTGCTGAAACTCTACGCCCAGGCAAGACGCAGCTGCTGCGACCTGCTGACCGCCTTCGAGCTGATTCCGCGGGCCTGCATGGAGCTTGCCCTAGAGGCCGATCCCTCACTGCCGGACCCGCTGGATGCTCCCCACCCGGTGTACGTGCTGATGGAAGTCGCCGCCAGCGGGCCTGCCGATCTCGACAGCATGATCGAGGCGCTATTCGAGCGAGGACTCGAGGACGGCCTGCTGGAGGATGGTGTGCTGGCCACAAGCGACACCCAGGCGGCCCAGCTATGGCAGCTGCGCGAGGCCATGCTGGAAGGCCAGCAGCGCCGCGGCGAGCACCTGCGTACCGATGTCTCGCTGCCGATCTCGCAGCTTACCGCCTTCCATGACCAGGCGGAGGCGGCGATCGCCGAGGCCTCACCGGACTCTCAGGTCATCGCCTACGGCCACGTCGGCGATGGCAACCTGCACTTCAATATCCTGCCGCCGGCGCACCTGGACGACGACGACAAGCGCAGTCTGCTGCATGAGCTGGAAGAGCAGCTGTTTGCCATTGTCGCCGAGTTCGACGGCAGCATCAGCGCCGAGCACGGCATCGGTCGCGTCAAGCAGCCCTACTTCCTCGAAAGCCTGTCGGCGCCGGAGCACGACATCATGCGTGGCCTGAAGCGCCTGCTGGACCCCCGCGGCCTGATGAGCCCCGGGCGTATCCTGCCGAGAATGCAGCGCTGAGCCCATGACGATCCCACCTTCAACAGACAGAGGCCCTAACATGAGTCCCCGCCTTACCGCCCGCGACATCCTGCCCGACGACGCCGACCGTGCCCTGCTGGTCGGCCGAGTGTGGCGCGACGACCAACGAGGCCCCGTCCTGGTAACCGTTCGCGACGGCCAGCTTATCGACCTGTCGGCCACCATCAATGTCATGGCCGACCTGCTCGAACGCGACGACGCCGCCGAGCTGATCGCCAACGCCGAGGGCGAGTCCCTGGGTAGCCTGGACAGCCTGCTGGAAAATTCCTGCCAGACACCCCAGCGCGCCCCTCACCTGCTCGCCCCCTGCGACGTCCAGGCGATCAAGGCCTGTGGAGTGACCTTCGCGGTCAGCCTGCTGGAACGCGTCATCGAGGAGCAGGCCGGTGGCGACGCCGCCCGCGCCGGCGAGCTGCGCGAGGAACTCAAGCGCGTGATCGGCGGTGACCTGTCGAAGATCCGTCCCGGCTCCGACGAGGCCATGGCGCTCAAGGCCGAGCTTCAGTCCCGTGGCGCCTGGTCCCAGTACATGGAGGTCGGCATCGGCCCCGACGCCGAGGTCTTCACCAAGTCGCAGCCGCTGTCCGCGGTGGGCCAGGGCGCGGCGGTGGGGCTGCACCCGTCATCGCGCTGGAACAACCCTGAGCCCGAGATCGTGCTGGCGGTGGATGCACAAGGCAACGCCCGCGGCGCGACGCTGGGCAATGACGTCAACCTGCGCGATGTCGAAGGACGCAGTGCCCTGCTGCTGGGCAAGGCCAAGGATAACAACGCCTCCTGTGCCATCGGCCCCTTCATTCGCCTGTTCGATGACCACTTCTCGATCGACGACGTGCGCTCGGCCATGGTCAGCCTGCGCATCGAAGGCAACGACGACGACTTCCTGCTGGAAGACCAGAGCGACATGCGCGAGATCAGTCGCGACCCGCTGGACCTGGTCGGCCAGACCATCGGCGCGCATCACCAGTACCCCGATGGCTTCATGCTGTTCCTCGGCACCATGTTCTCGCCGATTCAGGACCGCGACGGGCCCGGCCAGGGCTTTACCCATCACCTGGGTGATGTGGTCACCATCTCGACGCCTCGCCTGGGCGCTCTGGTCAATCGCGTCGAACGCTCCGACCAGCTGCCCCCCTGGACCTACGGTATCCGCGCCTGGCTCGCCCACCAGCGCGGCTGACACCACGCAAGACCCGCACGAACCGACATCTCCCTTCTGCCTCGCCCTCGGCGAGGCTTTTTTGTTTCAGGCCGCCAACTGTGCCATTACGCGCTGCTACTCAAGCATTCGCGCATGCGGTATGCGAGTTCCCGCGCCGGACATGGCGAGTGACATGGGCCTGACATATACCTTCAAGACCCCTCCCGCCGATGTCAGTCAGTGTTTCGACATATGACGGTTGTTCTTGCGCAAGGCGCATTGCATCGCGAACGCAAGATCAGGAACAACGCAAGGTCAGGAACAAGACCGGCAACGTCATCGCTGCACTCGCGCGAGCGAGGGGACCAAGGAACATCGACCATCATCAGACAAGGGCCTCAAGGCCCGGATAAAGGACAGGGAGCAAGCCAAAGGCCACCCAAGAAGCCTGCGCCGCCCTTGCCGTGACTCGTCGCCGTCAGCGCAGCACCCGTGGATGGATGCGTCCAGGTGCGCCTCGGTGACCAAGGAGGACAGACCATGCTCAGGATTTCCCGTCTCACCGCCTTCGCCGCCGCCATGGGCGCCAGCCTGATCGCCTTTGACGCGGTCGCCGAGACCTACTTCGAGATCACCGACGGGGAGCTCACGCGCCCCACCGGCTTCCGCGAATGGGTGTTCGTCGGTACCCCGCTCACGCCCAATGACATGAACAACGGCAAGGCGCCTTTTCCCGAGTTCCACGCCGTCTACATCGATCCGGAAAGCTGGGATCACTGGAAGGAAACCGGTGAATTCCGCGATGGCGCCATCATGATCAAGGAGCTGATCAGCGTCGGCAGCAAGCAGGCGGCCAGCGGCAACGGCTACTTCATGGGCGAATACATCGGCCTCGAGGCGACCATCAAGAGCAGCGAGCACTTCCCGGATGAACCCGGCAACTGGGCCTACTACAGCTTCTCGACGCCGGACCACTCGAGTCTCAAGGAGACAGCGGCGCCCTTCCCCACCGCGGCCTGCAACGCCTGCCACGCGGCGGCGGCAGCCGACGACTTCGTCTTTACCCAGTACTACCCGGTACTGACCGCCGGCAAGGGCGCCGGCGACGACGCCGGTGGCGGCACCCAGTCCCAGCTTGGCAACGACGGCTGATCGCCTGTCTGCCCCCGTTCCGACAGCCCAGGGCCTGAACCATCGGCCAGGGAGTCAGAGTCGGGAACCGGGACCATCTGGAATATGGTGCCTAAAGGTGCCAATGAAAGGTGCCAATGAAAGGTGCTATGTAGAAACGTGCGGTACGTGCACATGCGTACCGCAGCCGGCCGTATAGACATATAAACACCCGATACCCAGCAGCGCGAAGGCCGGCAAGACAAGCACCTGGCACCACCGAGCATGAAGCGATGGCGGTGACCCTGCGTCACCCTATGGCCTTGCAGGGTACGTCTACCGGCGAGCCACTGGATTCGCCCCGGAGTCCAGAAGTGGCATAGGGGCTGCCCCGAGAGAAGGATGTCTCTCGGCAGCGATATCCGCCATCCTTCTTGCGTTCCCTGCCCTCCTGGCGGCCCTCCCCGGCCGCCTTTTTTTATGTTCTCGGCGCCCTCTTCCCGCGGACCAGCGTTATCCGTCCCCGCTCTTTGCTATCGGCCATATTCCGCTACCCCGGCTCTCTTGATCCCTTGCGACCAAAGTCGGCCCTTGGCGCCAATTGCAATCCAGCCAACCTGCGCCATACTACGGATAACGTCATGCTAGCATCCTGTCATACCACCTAGCGAAAACCCGCGGCACCAGCAGGCTTCAGCTAGAGGGAGAGCACCAGGCCTTCGTCACTACGACACCTGATGTTTCGCCGCCATGACAACAACCTCGTCGCCCCTGCCAACAGGAGACATCATGCGTCTGTCAGGAAAGACCGCCTTGATCACCGCCGCCGGCCAGGGCATCGGTCGCGCCACCGTCGAGCGCTTTATCGCCGAGGGCGCGGAGGTCCACGCCACCGACCTCGATCCGGCCAAGCTCGAGGATCTGGCAGATCGCCGGGGTGTCCGCTGCCACACCCTGGATGTGACCGACCCTGCGGCGATCGCCGAGCTGGGGGCGAAGATTCCGACACCGACCATCCTGTTCAACTGTGCCGGTTACGTGCATAGCGGCAGCCTGCTGGAGTGCTCCATCGAGGACTTCGAGCGCTCCATGGCGATCAACGTCACCGCCATGTACCACACCATCTCGACCTTTCTTCCCGGTATGCTGGAGGCCGGTGGTGGCAGCATCATCAACATGGCGTCGGTCGCCAGCAGCCTGAAGGGTGTTGCCGGACGCTTTGCCTACGGCACCAGCAAGGCCGCCGTCATCGGTCTGACGCGCTCGGTGGCGGCGGACTACGTGACCCACGGCATCCGCTGCAACGCCATCTGTCCGGGTACCGTGGAGTCGCCCTCCCTGGCGCAGCGTATTCGCGCCCAGGCCGAGGCTCAGGGACAGGACGAAGCCCAGGTGCGCCAGGCCTTCCTCGACCGCCAGCCAATGGGACGCCTGGGCAGGCCCGAGGAAATAGCCGCACTGGCCGTCTATCTGGCCTCGGATGAATCGGCGTATACAACAGGTACCAGCCAGATCATCGACGGCGGTTGGCTGGCGTAAAAGACGACACAACGACATCAATCCATCGACCTTATCCATCCAATCAACGACAAAGGACACCCCATGAAACTGCTGCGATTCGGCGCCCCCGGCCAGGAAGCTCCCGGTATTCTCGACGCCAACGGACGTGTCCGTGACCTGTCCGGCGTCATCGATGACGTTGCCGGAGAGGCCCTCGGACGTGACAGCCTGGCGCGCATCGCCGGCCTCGATCTGGAAAGCCTGCCCGAGGTTCCCGCCGACACCCGTATCGGCCCCTGCGTCGGTCAGGTCGGCAAGTTCATCTGCATCGGCCTCAACTACGCCGACCACGCCGCCGAGAGTGGCGCCGAGGTGCCGCCGGAGCCGGTGATCTTCAACAAGTGGACCAGCGCCATCTGCGGCCCCGACGACGACGTCATCATTCCCCGCGATTCCTCCAAGACCGACTGGGAGGTCGAACTCGGCGTGGTCATCGGCAAGGGCGGTCGCTATATCGACGAAGCCGACGCCCTCGAGCACGTGGCGGGCTACTGCGTGATCAACGACGTATCCGAGCGGGAATTCCAGCTCGAGCGCAGCGGTACCTGGGACAAGGGCAAGGGTTGCGACACCTTCGGTCCCCTCGGCCCCTGGCTGGTGACCCCGGATGAAGTGGAAGATCCCCAGGCGCTGAACCTGTGGCTCGAGGTCGACGGCAAGCGCTACCAGGACGGCAATACTCGCACCATGGTCTATCAGGTGGCCTACCTCATCAGCTACCTGAGCCGCTTCATGAGCCTGCAGCCAGGCGACGTCATCTCCACCGGCACGCCGCCTGGTGTCGGCCTGGGCCAGAATCCGCCGGTGTTCCTGCGTCCGGGTCAGACCATGCGCCTGGGCATCGAGGGCCTCGGGGTGCAGACCCAGAAGGTCGTGGAGGATTCGGACGCATGAGCCAGTCCGACGTGCCCATGACCGTGGCGGTGTGCGTTGAACCAGGGCAGATGGCCCTGGAACAGCGCCCCCGCCCCGAGCTTGCCGGCGGCGAGGCCCTGGTGCGCATTTCGCGCATCGGGGTCTGCGGCACCGATATCCACGCCTTCGGCGGCAACCAGCCCTACTTCGAATACCCCAGGGTGCTGGGGCACGAACTGGCCGGTACGGTGGAGGCCCTTGCCGACGACGTGGACGAGGCGACCCGTGCCCGCCTCGAGCACCAGCCGGTGTACGTGATCCCCTACCTGCACTGTGGCGAGTGTCGCGCCTGCCGGCGCGGCAAGACCAACTGCTGTCAGGCGATGCAGGTGATCGGCGTCCATCGCGACGGCGGTATGGCCGAGTGGCTGAAGGTTCCGGTCGATCATCTGGTGGCCTGCCCGGCACTGGAACCAGACGAGCTGGCACTGATCGAGTGCCAGGCCATCGGTGCCCACGCGGTGCGCCGGGCCGCGGTGGAAGCGGATGAACTGGTGGCGGTGGTCGGCGCCGGCCCCATCGGCATCGGCGTCGCCCAGGTCGCGCGGGCCCGCGGTGCACGGGTACTGCTGCTCGATACCAGCGCCGAACGCCTGACCTTCTGCCGCGAAGCGCTCGGCTTCGAGCAGACCCTGGTAGTGGGCGAGGACGATCCGCAGGCGCGCCTGGCCAGTCTCAACGACGGCGCACTGGCCGACGTGGTGTTCGACGCCACCGGCAACCCGAGCGCCATGGAGGCCGGCTTCGGCCTGGCCGGACACGGCGGCCGCTACGTACTGGTCAGCATCGTCAAGTCAGACATTCGCTTTGACGACCCGAGCTTTCACGGCCGAGAACTGACCCTGCTCGCCAGCCGCAACGCCACCCGCGAAGACTTCGACTGCGTCACCGAACTGCTGGAAGAAGGCCGTATCCAGGTGCGCCCGATGATCACCCATCGCGCCAAGCTTGAGGCCCTGCCGGAGACCATGCCGGTGTGGTGCGGCGGTGAGGCCGGCGTGATCAAGGCGATGATACACCTCGATCGATAAGTCGACGCCAGAACCGGCGAGCCCCCTTCGATGGGCACCGAACACTCTTTCACCAGGCGGCGTACGGCACCCACCGTCATCTGCTGCACCCGATCACCAGGCCGTCACGATAACAACGTCAACGCCTTTGCCGAGGACCGTCCCATGTCCACACAGTCATCGACCACCGCTGCATCGAACAAGGCAGCGTCGTCCAACGCGACCATCGCCAGCGACCAGCCCGCCCAGGAAAGCCTGCGGGTCCATCCTGCCGACAATGTGCGTGTCGCCCTGCGCGACCTGCCCCAGGGGCACCGCATCGACGAGGGTGCCGACACCCTGACGCTGGTGGAAGCCATCCGCCACAAGCACAAGTTCGCCCTCGAGGATCTGGCCGTCGGTGACACCGTCACCATGTACGGCGTCACCGTCGGCCGGGCCACCCGGGCGATCGCCCGTGGCAGCGTGATCCGCACCGACAACCTGGAGCACTTCACCCACTCGGATACCCCGGTCACCCGCCGGGAACACTGGCAGGCACCGGACGTTTCCGCCTTCGAGGATCACACCTTCGACGGCTTCCATCGTCCGGACGGTGGCGTGGGCACCGCCAACCTGTGGCTGGTGGTGCCGCTGGTGTTCTGCGAGAACCGCAATATCGAGGTGCTTCGCCAGTGTGTGGCGGACGCCCTGGGTGACGACCCCTTCCGCGACTACAAGCAGATGGCACGCCAGATGCTTCATGGCGATAGCCCGAGCCATGTGACCGAGCCTCCCTCCTCGCCCTTTCCCAACGTGGACGGCGTGCGTTTTCTGACCCATACCCTGGGCTGCGGTGGCACCGACGACGATGCCCAGGCGCTGTGTAACCTGCTGGCGGGCTACATCACCCACCCCAACGTGGCCGGCGCCACGGTGCTGAGCCTTGGCTGCCAGAAGGCCCAGATCGCCATGCTCAAGCAGGCGGTGGCAAGCAAGGACCCGCAGGGCCTGCGCCCGGTGCACTACCTCGAGCAACAGGCCAGCACCAGCGAAGACGCCTTGATCGAACAGGCCCTGGGCACCATCTTCGATGGCCTGCGCGAGGCCAACAAGGTAACCCGCCAGCCGGCGCCGCTATCGGCCCTGCGTATCGGGGTGGAGTGCGGCGGGTCCGACGGCTTCTCGGGTCTGTCGGCCAACCCGGTGGTGGGCGGTGTCATCGATCGCCTGGTTGCCCTCGGCGGCAGCGGCATCCTCAGCGAATTTCCCGAGCTCTGCGGAGTCGAGCACGAACTGCTGTCGCGCTGCGTCGACGACGCCACCGCCGAACGTTTCTCGTCGCTGATGCAGGCCTACCAGCGCCACGCCGACGCCGTCGGCGCGAGTTTCTCGATGAACCCCTCGCCGGGCAATATCCGCGATGGTCTGATCACCGATGCCATGAAGTCCGCCGGGGCCGCCAAGAAAGGCGGCGACAGCCCGGTGGTCGAGGTCCTCGACTACACCGAGACCGCCACGCGACCCGGCCTGGCGCTGCTGTGCAGTCCCGGCAACGATGTCGAGTCCACTACCGCTCTGGTCGGCTCCGGCGCCAACCTGGTGATCTTCACCACCGGGCTCGGCACGCCCACGGGTAACCCGGTGGCACCGACCCTCAAGGTCGCCAGCAACTCGGACCTGGCCCGCCGCATGGCGGACATCATCGACTTCGATAGCGGAGCGGTGATCCGGGGCGAGGCCTCCATCGACGAGCTGGCCGATGACCTGCTGGCGCTGTGCATCGAGACCGCGTCTGGGCGCTATACCACCCGCGCCGTGGGGCTGGCCCAGCACGACTTCATTCCCTGGAAGCGTGGGGTGTCCTTGTGAGAGAGCCTGTGAGCTTCCCTTGAGAGAGACTGGCAACATGCAAAACGCAACCACCGTCACCCTGATGCAGTTCGGCATCGGCCGTTTTCTGCTGGCCCACGTCGACCTGTTCGCCAGCCAGGCCCGGGACGAACACGGCAGTGATATCCGTATCATTGCGGTACAGAGCTCGGACCGTGCGGCCGGGCGAACCAAGGCCCACGCCCTGGCCCGGGACCCGGTCTACCCGGTCAGGATGCGCGGCCGACGTGATGGCGAATTGATCGATACCACCCATCAGGTCGACAGCATCACCACCGCGCTGGTTGCCAGCGAAGCCTGGGCCGAAGTGGAGCGGCGTTTTCGCGATGAGGTAACTCACGTGGTCTCCAACACCTCCGAGGCGGGCTATCAGGTCCCGGCGGGCGATGGCCCACGGCGGGACTGCCCCGAGAGCTTCCCCGCCAAGCTGACGCACCTGTTGAAGACCCGCTTCGACGCCGGCCGTCCCGGCGTCACCCTGCTGCCATGCGAGCTGCTGACCGACAACGCCCTCAAGCTCAAGGACGTCATCCTGGAATTGGCACAGGCCCACTACGACGACGATGGCTTCATGGCATGGCTCGAGCGGGACTGCGTGTGGGCGGTGACCCTGGTGGACCGCATCGTCTCCGCCGAGCTGGATCCGGTGGGCGCCGTCGCCGAGCCCTATGGCCTCTGGGCGATTCAGCAAACGCCCGGGCTGGTGATGCCGTTCTCCCACCCGGACGTACATCTGGTCGACGATATCCGTCCCTTCGAGCGTCGCAAGCTACACCTCTTGAACCTGGCTCATACCTGGCTGGTCGCTCGCGTCATGGATCTCGGTCTCGGCGAGGAGGTGACACTGGTTCGCCAGGCGATAGACGACCCCCGCCTGGGAGACGAACTGGAGAAGATGCTGCGCCAGGAGGTGGTACCGGTACTCGATCAGGAACTTCCGGGCATGGAACTCGAGGACTACGTCGACAGCATTCTGGATCGTTTCCGCAATCCATGGCTGGACCACCGACTGGCCGATATCGCCCAGAATCATCCCCAGAAGCTGGAGCGAAGGCTGGCGCCGGTGGTACAGATGGCCGCCCGCCAGGGTCGGGACGTACCACGCCTGGCCAGCGCTTTCCCCTCGACGGCTTCCGCGTCGACCTCGTCCCTGTCCTCGACCTGACAACGTCCTGGCCAGGCTGGCGGCTCACTCAAACAAGGCACCCTTCAATAACACGCCGCCGCCGGATGTCATCCGGCGGCGGCGTATGGCTTCGGCTCACGCCCTTGGCCCAAGGCCGTTCTCATTGCCCGGTGCAGCACGGGTGCTTCCGCTCCCTCAGGCTCAGGCGTCGTCCTGGCGACCCTTGAGGCGTTGCTTGAGCTGCATATAGGTGCCGTAGTGACGATCGAGGTGCCGTCGCATGGCGGCCTCGGCGGCTTCCGGGTCCCGGACGGCGATGGCCTCGACGATCTCGGTGTGGGCCTCCAGGGCAGCCAGGTCCTCCCCGGGCTGCTGCAGCGCCAGGGCGCGACGGTCATCGAGCCACTCGGATAGTGCCTGATGGATGGCGTCGTAGATGGGGTTCTGCCCGATACTCGCCAGGACGCCATGAAAGTCGTTATCGGCCCGCTTGACGGCGGCTTCATCGCCGATCACCGAACGCTGATGCGCCAGAGCGTCGCGCAACGCCTGGATCTCGTCATCGCTTGCGTGCTGCGCCGCCTGACGGGCCAGCGCGACCTCGAAAAGCGCCCGAGCCTCCTGAAAGTACTGCTGCCCTTCGGGTTTGGCCAACAACTGCCGGGTGACCCCGGACAGCCTCGCCATCACGGCCTCGGCGGTGGGCCGGATAACCCGTGCCCGGGTGCCGCTGTTGATCGCGATCAAGCCTAGCTGCTGCAGGTAGAACAGCGCCTCCCGCACCGCCGGGCGCCCGACCCCGAACTGCTCCATCAATTCACGTTCGGACGGCAATTGATCATTCTCGCCCAGCCGCCCTTCGAGGATTTCAGCCTCCAGTTGTTCGGCCACCTGCTCGGACAGCGTCTTGCGCTCCACCCGATATTTGCTCATCGACGCGGGTCTCCCTCGATCCATCACCCGGAGCGTCTCCGGGACACGGCGCACATGGTACTGCAAGGCGCACCCCCTGGGCAGCAAGGCGTCACTGCGGCACACTCACCCCCCGGGCCAGGCCAAGCCTCGACGGCGCTCGGTCAGTGCTCGGTCAGCGCCGTCAGCGCAAAGCGCTCGGCGATCTGGCGATACTGATCGCGCTGGGCATGGTCCAGGGGAATGCCGGTCTGCTTGCGCTCATCGCGGGTCTGCCACTCGCGATCCCCCGGCGCCAGCACCCGCTGACCCTCTACCGGCGTCATCTGGCGCAGATCCTTGAGGTACTCGGCCAGGCGACGCTCGAAGGCGCTGCGCTCCTCGAAGGCGCCCGGGTCCATCACCAGAAAGAAGTGGCCGACGCCGCGCGGAGTCGACATGTCCGGCCCGCCCATCGGCAGCAGGCGAAAACCGTGGACCATGTTGGCCAGGGTCGAACTCAGCACCTCGACCATGCCACCGAGCCCGGCCCCCTTGAAACCGAAGCCGGCGCCACCTACCGGCAACAAGGCGCTGACCTGGCGGGCATCGGTGGTCGTGCTGCCGTCGCTGGTCGCGGCGATGTCCGCCGGCAAGGGCCGTCCGATGGCCGCATACTGCTGCACCCGATTCATGGGCACCGAGCTGGTGGCCATGTCCAGCAGATACGGATCCTCGCCGGCCACCGGTGCAGCGAAGGCGATCGGATTGGTGCCGTGGAAGGCCCGCTGACTACCGTGGAGCAGGACGAACGGATCGGAATTGCAAAAGGCCATGCCGAGCATGCCCTGCTCTGCCGCGGCGAGGGCGTAGCAGCCGGCGGCACCGAAGTGCGACGAGTTGCCGACCGCCACCGCACCGATGCCGACCTCCCGGGCCATGCTGACGGCATGATCGATAGCCCGATACCCGGCCAGGTGGCCGAAGCCATCATCGGCGTCCAGTACCGCAGTGCCGGCCAGACGCTGCTTGATGCTCGGCGTCGGGCTGCCCTTGATCCGCCCGCCTTGCAGGGCGTTGAGGTAGTGCGGCAATAGCCTCAGGCCGTGGCTGTCGGTGCCCATCAGCGAGGCCGTGACCAACGCCTTGGCCACCGCTTCCCGGGAGGCCTGATCGGCGCCGGCAGCCGCCAGCGCCTGTTCGATAAAGCGATGCAGATCCTTGTAATCGACCCGACAGGCCTCGTATTGACTGGCACTCATGGGGATTCCTTGTGAGGGGGATAAGGGCCGCAAGGCGCGCGCCGATCGCTCGGCGCCGCCTTGACTCGGCCATACCGCGTCACCGCCGCAGCGGCGACCCGGGACTCAGCGGTAGACCAGCGTCGGCAACCACAGCGAAATCGCCGGAATGAAGGTCACCAGCAGCAGCGCCACCACCAGAGGGATCAGGAAAGGCAGGGTGCCGCGCATGCACTTCTCGAAGGAGATATGCGACACCCGCGACAGCACGTAGAGCACCATGCCCACCGGCGGGGTCAACAGGCCGATCATCAGGTTGAGCACCATGATCACACCAAAGTGCACCGGGTCCACCCCGGAGGCCACCGCTACCGGCAGCAGCACCGGCACCAGGATGGTAATGGCGGCGATGGTCTCCATGAAGCAGCCCACCACGATCAGCACCAGATTGATGATCAGGAGCACGGCGATGGGATTGTCCTGGAAGGGCCCCAGCAGTCCCATGACGTGCTGGGTGACCTGGTTGCTGGTCAGGATCCAGGCAAAGATCGAGGCGCCGGCAACGATGAACAGGATCACCGCGGTGGTCTCGATGGTTTCCATGCTGACCTTCAACAGTCGCCGCCAGGTCAGGGTACGGTAGACCAGTCCCCCCAGAATCAGCGCATAGACCACCGCCGCGATCGCCGCCTCGGTCGGGGTAAAGGCACCAGTGACGATGCCGCCGACGATGATCACCGGGGTCAGCAGCGACAGGAAGGCCCGCGAGAACGTCTTGCCCAGCACCGAGACCGAGAACCGCGCGTCACGCTTGTAGCCGCGACGCCGCGACAGCCAGGTGATCATCACCATCAGCGTCAGACCCATCAGCAGGCCCGGCACCAGGCCGGCGGCGAACAACTGCCCCACCGAGACCGACGCCATCACTCCGTAGATCACCATGGGCAGGCTTGGCGGAATGATCGGGCCGATGGTCGAGGACGCTGCGGTGATGCCTACGGCAAACTCCTGATCATAGCCGGCGTCGCGCATGGCCTTGATCTCGATGGTGCCGAGGCCACCGGCATCGGCCACGGCGGCACCGGACATCCCCGAAAAGACAATGCTGGCACCGACGTTGACGTGGCCCAGGCCCCCACGCATCCAACCCATCAGCGCCTTGGCGAAGTCAAAGATGCGGGTGGTGATGCCGCCGTTGTTCATCAGGTTGCCGGCGAGGATAAAGAAAGGGATCGCCAGCAGCGGGAAGCTGTCGATGCCATTGACCATGCGGTGCACCACGACCACGTCGGGCACGCGTCCTGTCAGCAGAACGTACATCAGGCAGGAGCCGGCCAGGCTGATGGCGATGGGCACCCCGCAGACCAGCAGGGTGAACAGGGCGGCAAACAGAAACGAAAGGTAGTTCTCGAAAAACGCCAGCGCGATGCAGCCGACGACCGCCAGTGCCGCCACCACCGGGGGCACTGGCGATCCGCGCCGGGCACTGATCATTGCTTCAGTCATGGGGTTGTTCCTTGTTCGAGGCGCTCAGTCGTCATCGTCGCGAAACATCAATTCGCTCTCGCCGGTGCGCCAGTGACGCACCGCCAGCTGGATCGAGCGCACCAGCATCAGCACCACCCCGAAGAGCACCACGTAGTAGAGCAGACTCTTGGGCAGGTCCACCGACACCATCATCGAGTTGGTGCGCTGGGCCAGTTGCCAGGTGATCCAGGCCAGCATGCCGAGAAAGGCGATACGCACCAGATCCACCAGGGTCCACATGACCCGGGCGGTGGGCTCCGACAGGTAGCGATAGAAGAATTCCACGGCGATATGCGAGCCCTTGCGGGCGGCCATGGCGCTGCCGAGAAAGCCCACCGCCACCAGCAGGTAGCGGGCGATTTCCTCGGTCCAGGCGATGGAGTTGCCGAGCACGTAGCGACTGAAGAACTGAACAAAGACGTCCAACGCCAGCAGCCAAAAGACCACCAGCGTCAGATAGTCCTCGATGCCGTAGTCACCCGGCCGGATCCGGTCGTCGTCATCGGGCACCTCGAAGGCGCTGGTGGTCTCGTGTTCGACTCCAGGGTCACTCACGTCAGATCGGGTCATGAAGGATCTCCCGAGGGAGGGCGCACGGCGCCCTCCCCTCCGTCGTTTACTGGCCGATAGCCTGGAGGCGATCGTAGGTTTCCTGGTCCCAGGTCGCCGCGTCACCGTTGTGAGCCGGCATCACTGCTTCGCGGAACGGTGCGGTGTCGACCTCGTTGACGGTGACGCCCTGCTCCTCGAACCAGGCCACCAGGTCCTGCTCCTGCTGCACGATATCGGCGGTGATCTTCTCGCCGGCCTCTTCATAGACGTCACGGAAGATCTGCCGATCCTCTTCGGACAGGCGATTCCACAGCGGACCGCCGGCAATCGTGATCAGGGAGTCGGTGATATGACCGGTCAGGTTGATGACGTCCTGGACCTCGTAAAAGGCCTTGGCCTTGATCGTGGGCAGCGGGTTTTCCTGGGCGTCGACCACACCCTGCTGCAGGGCCAGGTAGACCTCGGCGAAGGCGATCGGGGTGGGATTGGCGTCGACCTGCTCGGGGAACATCATGTACATCGGCGCGTTGGGGACGCGGATCTTCAGGTCCTGCATGTCCTCCGGCGTATTGATCGGCTCGTTGGACGTGGTGTGGCGCTTGCCGTAGTAGTTCATCGCCAGCGGCACGTTGCCGGTAGCGTCCTCATAGCCCTGAGCGATCTCGGCGAACAGGTCGCTGTCGACATAGGCCTGCCAGTGATCGAAGTCACGGAACATGTAGGGCGCACCGGCGATGCCGATTGGACCGTAGGAACGGCCGGCGAACTGATTGCCGGTAAAGATGAGGTCGACGGTGCCGAGGCTCAGCCCCTCGTTGATGTCGGCTTCCTTGCCCAGTGAAGAGGCTGGGTGCACCTCCACCGAGTAGCGGCCATCGGTGCGTTTCTCGATCTCTTCGCCGGCCCAGACGGCCCACTCGTGGTAAGGCTCCGAAGTCTCGTAGACGTGGGCGAAGGTCAGCGTTTCCGCCTGGGCGGCCGCCGACAGGCTGACGCCGACCATGGCGGCGATCAGGCTACGACGAATGAAGCGGGCGGGCGGCTGGCAGTGATTGGGGCGCATCTTGTTGTTCTCCCGGGCTCTTGTGGCGTGTGGAGTGTGCAAGGTGGATGCACGCAATCGAATCGACAGGCTCCATGCCTGGGCGACTGTATACGTGTCATACCACCGAGACTGAATCTAGTTGTCCCCACTGGCCCATGCAAGGAAGTGACGACGAGACTTTGGTCGATGCTCCACCAACGTCGGCCATGACGAGGTGCCAGTGCAAGGGGGCTTTGCAGGCGTGTGCGGAAGATCATGGCGCCTACCCACAGGACCTGGGACTTATCCTGCATCGCCCTGACATCACCGGCCTGAGCCTGGTCCCGCAGACGCTCGCCCTGGACGCCAGCAGCCTGCCGTCAGACTGGCTGGCCGGCGAAACGAGGCGACCTCACCTATGCTCCAGTAAGCCACGACGCGATCCCCAGAGGATCCCTTCGACGAGCCCGGAGACACGCCGTGACCGACAATGCCTATCTTGCCCCTCGACTCACCCTGCGCGTGGGCGTGACCGGGCACCGCCCCAAGGACCTGGCGGAGGCCGACCATGATGCGCTGGGCAAGGCGGCCCAGGACATACTCGAACGCCTCGCCACCGATACGCGCCGGCTGGGAGAACAGGCCGAACCCGGCCTCTATGCCGATGAGCCTGCCTGCATGCGACTGGCCAGCGCCATCGCCGAGGGAGCCGACCGGCTGGTCGCCGAGGCGGCGGCCTCACGTGGCTACGAGATCAACCTGATCCTGCCCTTTCGACGTCGGCAATACGCCGACGACTTCGACGGCGACGCCCTGGCCGACTACTGGCGCTGGTTCGAACATCCGGCGGTGACCAGCTGTACCGAACTCGACCTCGGCGAGCCCGGCGATCAGCGGGAAGCCGGCTACGAGGCGGCCGGCCATCTAGTGCTGGCGCATTCCGACGTATTGCTGGCGGTATGGGACGGCAAGCCCTCACGAGGGCGTGGAGGTACCGCCGAGATCATCGACGAGGCACGCCTGCGTGGCCTGATCACACTGTGGCTCGACCTGCAGGGCCAGTTGCACCTGTGGGTCCCCCGAGAGCACGTCGTCGAGCCCCTGGACGACGGCGACTGGAAAGCCCTGACGCCAGGTGACATCAGCCAGCTACTGAACGACCGACTCGAGCAGCTGCTGTTGCTGGGCCGCGGCCCCGACGACGCCAGCTGCCCGCTCAAGGGCCTTGGCGACTTTGCCCGCCAGACCCCACGGCCGCGCACCCGTCACTGTGTTCATGAGTGGCTGCGTGCCCTGCTGGTGCGCGACGTACCCTTCGCCGCATCGGTCGACCTAGGGCTTGAACGTGAACGCAGCGGAGCCTGGAAGGAAACACTCAGAGCCGCACACCATCTTGGCGGTGATAGCTACGAGGCGACTCTGGACCAGCGTCTGCGACAACGCTGGATCGCCGCAGACAATCGCGCCATCGACTACGCTCACCGCTTTCGCAGCGCCTACACCACCAACTTCCTGCTGGCAGCGCTCGCCGTGCTGGTGGGTCTGCTGGCGGTGCTGGCGTGGGACAGCAAGGGCGTCAAGGCGCTGCTGGTCAGCATGGAGCTTGCGATCATCGCCGGCATCCTACTCATCACCTGGCTCGGGCGTCGTGGGCAGTGGCAGAGCCGCTGGCTGGCCTACCGCAGCCTGGCCGAGGCGATCCGACCGGCACGACTATCGCTGCTGATCGGTACCTCACCCGTCGGCGCCGCCGAGCCGCCGGTGGACAACGGTCGCTTCGACTGGATTCCCTGGTACGTGCGCTGCTCACTGCGGGAAATCGGCCCACCCGACGCCGTCGTCTCCGGTGATAGCCTCAGGCGGGCCCTGGACGTGGCCCTGCACGAAGAGATCGACGGCCAGATCGGCTATCACCAAAAAACCGCCGAGCGCCTGGAGACTCAGGACGATCGCCTCGAGTACCTGGCGAAGGGGGCGCTCTGGCTGACGCTGGCCAGTGGCGTCCTGTACCTGGTGTGCTATCTGGTCTACCTCAACGGTCCGGCACTTCCGGCGGAGCTCTACAAGCCCGTAGCCACCCTGCTCGGCGGCTTTCTGCCGGTGCTGGGCGCGGCCATCTTCGGCATCCGCGCCACCGGCGATCTACGCGCCGCCGCTCAGCAGTCCCGGCGCATGAGTCAACGCCTGAAGCGCCTGGGCAGCAAGCTGACCTCTCGCCTGAACACACCGGAGCGCCCCGTGGTCCGTCGTCTGCTCGGTCAGCTGCAACTGACGATGGCCGACGACCTCAAGGTCTGGAGCATGATCTACAGCGAGCGGGAACTGGTGCCCGGATTCTAGGGCTTGTCTGAAAAGTGCCTGCACTCGGTAATACGGCGTTAAAATCGGCTGGTGCGCCAGCCCGGTCAAAATGCTCATTTACACCCCGTAAACTGCGCTTTCTCACCGATTTTTGCCTTGTCTAACCTTCGCTCGTCGACTTTTCGGACAGCGCCTAGGCCCGTCGGAAAAGTACCTGCTGACCTGGCCGCCTTGAACACGGGATTCATGATCGAGAGACACCAGATTTTTGCCGCTCTGATTGGCGCCGAAGCCGTTGCCAAGACGACAGCGGCTATCTAGGGTGAAGACAGCCCCCCGGCCCCTGCTGCACCACCGGGGCTTCTGAAGCGGTAGCCCCAATACAGGCGGAGGCCTGCATGGACCGAGATCGCTGGGAGACATTTCTCGAGAAGCACCTCACGCCTGCAGACCAGGCCTTTCCCAGCGTGCCGCCCGTCCCGGGGGACTGGAAGACGCTGTCCCCCGAGGACAGTCTGCCGCTGTTGCTGGACCTGACCCAGGCCCAGCTCGCCGACGATATCCGGCCCACCTGCGAGTGCTTTACCGCCCTGGCGATCCGCGCCATGCCACTGTTGTGCTATCGCCGCCATCTGCTCTGCGACGTCCTGCTGGAGACCGAAGAAGGCCCCGGCCTGTTCGCCTTCATCTATGGCCAGAGCGGTGTCTGGCCGCTGGACCTGACCAGCAAGGCGCTGTTTCGACTGAACAGTGTCTATGGCGATCCTGCCACTTCCCCAGCCGCGGCGCTGGAATACCTGCACCTGTTCACCGGGTTCATCATCGGAGGTGCCGAGAGCGGCCGTTTTCGTGTGCTGGAATCCGCCGACTATTTTCCCTGGGTCGATGCCGATCCGCCGCCTCAGGCGCTCGATGCGGTCCGTCAGGCGCTGTCCAAGGTAAGCTATCCCCCCCGTGTGGTATGCGCCAACGACGAAGCCGACGCGCCAGCCCCCATGACCTTGCACAGCGGGGATCTGGCTGAACAGCGCTCCCTCAACAGCGACGTCGACAGTCCGGTCGTCGCCTGGCACATCCAGGTACCGGTGGTCTACGGGCGCTCGCTGTGGGACTGCGACTTCACGGTGCTGCGCGACGGCGAGGTCCACATGGAGGAGGACCGCACCCTGCTCGACGATCTGCCGCTGCGACTGGAACGCTTTATCGGCGCGGTGCGCCTGCCCTGAATCAGCTTACCTGCGCTGAGCCCCCTTGCCTGCCCACGAGGACCCCACACCATGACCCTGGTACCGGATGATTCGCCTCTGCCCCCTCGTCGCCTGCCGTCATCGGTGGAGGGGGACGGTCTGCTGGTGGGCTGGTCGCTGGAGCAGGGTCAGCCTCATCAGCCGTTCGGTTTCCGCATCGGTGCGCCAAGCACCAACGCGAACCAGGAGCAGCTCGATCCGATCCTGTTCGAGGGCAGCGGCCATCTGATGACCATTGCCCCCACCGGCTCGGGCAAGGGAACCGGCTGCATCATCCCCACCCTGCTGCGTTATCCGGGGCCGGTGATCGTGGTCGACCCCAAGGGCGAGAATGCGGCGGTGACCGCCCGTCGCCGCCGCCAGATGGGCCACAGGGTCATCGTGCTCGACCCCATGGGCATCACCGACCTGCCGGCAGATCGGCTGGACCCCACCGACATCGTCATCCCCAATTCACGCACCGAGCTCGATGACATCGCCATGCTGTCGGAGCTGATGATGGAGTCACACGGCTTCGACGGCCGTGACCGCTTCTGGCTGCAGCGCGCCCAGCAGGTGCTCAATGGTCTGCTGCTCTACCTGATCCGCAGCCAGCCGGAACAGCGCAAGGGGCTGCTCGGCAAGCTACGCAAGATGGTCAGCCAGGATACCGAAGAGCTGGCCAAGCTGGCCGAGCGCATGCGCCAGATGCAGGATCCGGACCTGGAAGCCACCGCCGCCAGTCTGACTCTGCCGGCCGAGACCACCCTGGCCGGCTACATGGCCTTCGCCCAGAACAGTCTCGGCTTCCTGCGCGGTGAAGCGGTACTGGAGGCTACCCAGGACTCCACCTTTTCGCTGGACGACGTCACCCGCGGGGAACTGTTATCGATCTACCTGGTGATTCCCCCCGAGAAGCTCGAATCCCACGGCCGCCTGCTGAGACTGTGGATCGGCGTACTGATCGCGGCGGTGGTGCGCCGACGCCGGGCGCCAGCGCTGCGTACCCTGTTCCTGCTCGACGAGGCACCCCAGCTCGGTCCTCTGCCGCAGCTGCGACAGGCCATCACCCTGCTGCGCGGCTACGGCCTGCAGACCTGGAGCTTCTGGCAGGACATGAGCCAGTTGCGACAGCTGTATCCCCAGGACTGGCAGACCATGCTCAACAACTGTCGGGTGGTGCAGTCCTTTGGCGTACCCAACATGAACGCGGCGATGGACCTGGCGACCCTGACCGGCTTCCCGCGCCCGGAGGAGCTGCTCGACCTGGATTTCGACGAGATGCTTTTGCTGATCGCCGGCGACGAGGCACGCCTGGCCAGGCGACCGGAATACCGCAGCGACCCGCTGTTTCGTGGCCAGTTCGACCGCAACCCCTTGCACGACAGCAGCCGAGAGATCATGCCCCAGGCGCTGCGTCCGCAACGTCGTCTGCGCAGAGTCAGTCCGGCACGGCCCAAGCCTACGCCACCACCGGTGGTCGATCCTGCCTTCCTGGATCGACTGCTGGCGCAGTGGGCCTGACGCCCGGGACAGGACCCAGCCCATGAGCGACGTCTCCCGCGAGCCCCCGAACGCCACAGCGACCGACCTCCCCCCTCCCGGGACAGCCGGTTCATCCGGTTCATCTGGAAACACCTTTCCGTCGCTGGAACACCCCAGCATCTTTCTTGCGTCACCCGGTGACGTGGCCTACCTGCGCCGCGCCTGCAGGGACGAGATCGAGACGCTGCATCACCAGGCCGCCGACGATCACGGCCTTCGGCTCTACGCCTGGGAGGTCGATACCGCCGAAGACGGTTTCGATGATGCGGTGCCGGCCCAGCAGCAGATTCCCCACCCCTCGGATCCCCTCTGCAGAGGGGTGATCTGCCTTTTCGGTGAAAAGGTCGGTAGCCCTCTGGCAAGCCATCACCCCATCGATGACCTGCGGGTCCTCGATCCCATGAAGCCCGACGACGGCGGCGATACCCCAGGCTTGGTGATTCCCTGGGACAACGCCTGGGCCGACCGTGGTGGATTCGCCCTTACCGGTTCCACCTTTGAACTGCTGGCCACCCTGGCCTACCGCGAGCGACAGCGTCAGGAGGCATCGGCCGGATCTCGCCCACTGCCACTGCTGCTGTGTCTGGTCGGGCCGAGGGACCTGCTGGACACCACCGAGCCACTGAAAGCCGCCTGGGGCAACTATCGTCACTTTCATGAATGCCAGGACAAGTGCGGAACGGATTCGGCCTGCATCACCAGGCGACTGGAAGACCGCACCCAGCAGCTCAAGCAACTGATCAATCTGGTGGCCTTCGTGCAACGTCGCGGCCACGTCATTCGTGTCATCGATTCTCAGGACGCCTTTATCGGTGAATTGCGACGTTTCATGGAGCGGGACCTGAACCTGGCCCTGACGGCGTCGGACCGAGACCCCTTCAAGGGTCTGGAGTCCTACGACGTCGGGGACCACGCGCTTTTCTGCGGGCGCTCCGACCAGCGAAGCACCTTGAGAGAGGAACTCAAGCAGCGCTGGAACCAGCAGGACCGGGTCCCCGTGGTCTGGGTCGAGGGCGGAAGCGGCTCGGGCAAGTCGTCGTTCCTGCGTGCCGGCATCATCGGTGCCCTGGTAGCGGACAGCGCCGATCATCGCTGCCTTGATTGCATATTGCGCCCTTCCGACCTGGCCCCGGATAGCCGAGCCACGGACGCAGCAAGCGGCGACAGATGCGTGCTGACAATGCTCTTCGACGCCATCGTGAAACGCCTGGAAGGCGCCGGCTGGTGCGATGAACCAACTGCCAGGCGAGCTCGCCGTCTGCTGGGAAGGACGTCAACGGACCTGCGTATCGAAGCCCTGAACGAGGAGTTGTGTCTGCTGCTGGACGCCGCCACCACGCGCCTGGCTCGACCTCCTCGTCTGCTGCTGGGGTTCGACCAGTTCGAGGAGATCGTCGACGCTCTGTATGGCGAACAGCAGGAAGCCGAGTTCTGGGATCCGCTGGTGCAGTGGCTCCACGCGGCCCATTCATGCCGCGCCCTGGCCCCGCGTCTGGGCATCTTTGTCACCCTCCAGGGAAACCGTCAGGAGCTGGTGGAGCGCGACAGTCTGCTCAACGAACTCCATGCCACTGGCCAGGTAACGAGGATGTCGTTTCCTCCTGACAACAGTCTCGACGAAATTATTCGCAAGCCCTTTCGGCTGACCGGACGCCTGGCCATCAGCGACGCCCTGGTGGCCCGGCTCAAGGACAATATGCAGCGGATTCGCGGCCATCATGGTCGAGGCGACGCCCAGGACAGCCTGCTGCCGCTGTTGTCACTGGCGCTGCGCAATCTCTACGAGCACGGCCTGCGGCTCGCCGAAGAAGCCACCATCGCTGACTCGGCGTCCCTGGGTGACGCTATCACCACGAGCTTTGGCCGCAGTGGGGACCGCCAGGCCGACGACGACACCCAAGAGCTCGGCACCAGCGCCAGAGCAGGTTTCACCGAGAGCGCGTCTGGCTCCGAGGCCTTCCAGACCACCGGTCACCTTCGTACCCCCGACGGGGGCGACCGCCAGCGGGAGCCCCCCCTGTGGGTACTGGACACCGCCAACGCCGAGGGCCACGACAGTATCGAAGGCGCCATCACCCAACTCGCCAATGAGGCCTTCGAGCAGGCCAAGGCGGCGTCCGGCGCACTGTGGTCGGATAGCGTCGTCGGTGACCTGCTGCGTCGCCTGGTGGATTGGCGCCAGGTCGGCGAAAAGCATTTTACGCTACCCGCCACGGTCTTCCCCGCGGCGGATGCCACAGACGCCTTTCAATTGGCCCGGGCGTTGCGCGAGCGGCGCCTGCTGATCGATGAACGCCACGGGCGTGTCCGCCTGGTCCACGAAGCGGTACTCCACCACTGGCCCCAGGCCAGCGAGTGGCTGGAACGGGAGCGCCCGGTACGCGAATGCGTCCGCCAACTGGTGGGGGAAGCCGAGCACTGTCTTGCCAGCCCGCCGGACGCCGCGCGCTGGAACGCCTATCGCCTGCTCTACCTGGATCGCGCGGCCCGGGTGCTGGCGATCTGGCATGATGTGCTCGGCGAAGGCCCGCCAACGACCAAGGAGCTTGCCCGCCTGCGGGAGTTCTGCCTCACCCTGCTGCTGCTGGAAGCCGATCCTGCAGCGGTGGTCACCCAGAGCCCTCGCAAGCCGACACACCTGATCCTGGCCACCTTCTACCAGCGCGCCGATATCATCGCGGCAATGGTGGCCAGAAGGCCCGAGGCGGTCGATCTACCGCGCAAGGATGGCCGCACCGCGACCTTCTGGGCGGTCTGGAAAAACCGCCACGACCTGTTGCAACCGCTGCTGGCGGCCGGTGCCGATCCTGACCACACCGATGAGGACCACTGGCGCCCCGTACACCTGGCGGCACAGGCAGGAGCCGTCGACTGCCTGCAGCGTCTGGTGGAAGCAGGGGCCAGCCTGGACGCACAGCAAGCGCCCCACGGCCAGACACCGATGCACCTGGCCGCGCTCGCCGGCCAGCACAGGGTGCTCGACTACCTGATACAGCAACGCGGCCAGAGCCCCGACCTCACCAACGCCAACCGTCAGACCCCGCTGGAACAGGCGATCGCCAACGATCGAGCCGACACCATCAGCCACCTGATTGCCCTCGGGGCTGACCCGGCAGCCCCCCATCAGACGCACTGGAGCTATCTGCACTTCGCCGCCCGCGGCAATCATGTGAAGGCCGCCGAGGCGCTGGTGGCCCAAGGACTCGAGATCGACGCCAGGTTGGCCAACGACGCCACGCCGTTGCACCTGGCCGCCTACAATGATCATCCGGAAATAGCCCGCTGGCTGATTGAACGCGGCGCCGACCTCGGTGCCCTCGCGCTCGCCGCGGACTGGGGCAAGGAAAGCAGCGCCCGGGAACGGCAGGATGCCTGGCGCAAGGAAGGCGCAAAGGGAGTCCCGTCAGGCAAGCTCGGCGACTTCGAACACACCCCCTTGCACATCGCCGCCGCCCGCGGAGCCACCAGGGTGGCCGAGCTGTTGCTCGAGCACGGGGCCGATCCCGCCGCGGCGATCGGCGACGGCCGCACAGCGCTGCACCTGGCCGCCGAGCACGGCCACCCGGATACCCTGGCCCTGCTCTGCCATACAACTGCCACACTCGACGCCAGAGACCATCGAGAAGACACCAAGGCAGAGCAACCGATCCATCAGACCGCGCTGCAGGCATCGGTGACCGGTGGTCATGTCGCCTGTGCCGAGGTACTGCTACGCGCCGGCAGCGACCCGAACACCCAATTGCACTGGCCTGGTCGCAGCCCCTTTGCCGGCTGGAACCTGGTGCACCTGTGCGCCGATCAGGGACATGCCGAGCCAATCAGGCTGCTGGCTCGCCACGGGGCCGACATGCAGGCCACCACCCCGGATGGCCGCACGGCGCTTCACCTGGCCGCCCTGGCCAATCGAGCCGAGGTCGTCACGGCATTGCTGGATCTCGGCGGCGTATCGGTGGATGTCCTCGACAAGCACGCCATGAGCGCCCTGCAGCTCGCCTGCCTCAAGGGCGCGAGCGAGGCGGCCAAGGTCCTGCTCATCGGGCAGGGGGTCATCGAGCAGGCGGACATCGAGCAGGCAACCGAGCCAGGCGTTGCCACAAGAGAAAGCGCCAAGGCGCCCCTAGCCCCCACTCTGCTCCACCTGGCCTGTGTCGGCGGCGCGCTGGACCTGGTCGAGACGCTTATCATGGCGGGGGCAGACTGTGACGCCAGCGACGCCGAGGGCTGGCACCCTCTGCACCTGGCCGTACAGTTCAATCACCAAACCCTGGTCGAACGGCTTGTAGCCGCCGGCGCAGAGGTCGATGCCTGCGCAGAACAGCCAGGCGTCACCGCCTTGCAACTGGCCGCCGAAGGCGGTTACAAGGACATCGCTATCGTGCTGGCAGACGCCGGAGCCGATATTGACATGGCCACTCGTGACCGCGATGCACCGGTGCTGATCGCGCTGTCACTAGGCCAGTTTCCACTGGCGCTGGCCTTGATTCAGCGAAACGCCGATGCGGCCATGCGAACTCGCGACGGACGCAGCGTCGCCCAGGTATACGCTGAACGTCTGACCCGGACATGCACTCGCGACGACGCTGGACGCGCCCTCGAGGACGGCCCGGTGGCCGACCCCAGGATACTTGCCTGGCTCGAAGGCGCGGGTCAGTCCACCGCGGTTAACGAGAAAGCGGTGGCGGCCTTGCGCGCCCCTGCGGCGGATGGGGACCAGGAACAGTGCGCAGGCACCTCGCCCAACGACATGGACCCCGATCCAGCGATTGCCCGCGGCGCTCTCGCCCCGACCCTGGAAGGCAACCCCTGGCAGTACCCCTGGCGGCGCTGCAGGCCGGCATTTGTCGAGTCCCACTGGCCCTGCGGCAGCCGTATTGATGGAAAGCATCTCGCCGACAACAGACTGGTGGCCGACGCCTGCCGACTGCCCTGGTACCCCGACGCCACCCTGATACGCCTGCAACATCCCGACTGGATGCAGGGCCTGGCGCTGTACTTCGTCGAGGAAGGTGCGGCTGGGGTCCACGCGCCGCGCCCGCTGACCCGGCTGACCGGTACTGCACCGCCGATCCACGAGTTGAACGCTCGCCAGCCGATCCAGCTTTGCGCCGCCAATGCGCTCGGCTACCTGCGCTTCTTCTGCTTCTTCGTCAGGGGGCCGGACGGTCCCTTCTATATTGTCGATTCGCTCGAGGATCCGCTGCTCCCGGTCCATCCCGATATTCAGGCCATCGTCGCCGGAAGCTGTCACGCGCCGCGCCAGGACCCGGCCGATGACGAAGACGTCTATCGCTACCTGGCGACGCTCTACTATGCCGACGCCTTTTTTCTCGCCCGCTTCATGCTGAGCGCCAGCGGCAACATCGAGATGCTCGATGACGAACCCATCGCTGCCGGATTGCCCGAGCGCATCCACGCGCCGCTGGACTGACCAAGCTACGGACGTCAGGACGACGGAACCGAAGAGGCGGTGGCATCTGAACCGCCCCCGGCCATCAGCCGCGATTCGCTCATCGCCAGCGCTTCGGCGATTCGCTCGCCCCCTAGCGGGCCCTTCCTCGAGCGCCAGTACGCCAGAATCTGCGGGAACTGATTGAAGCAAAGCCCCTGTTGACTGACGACCCGCCGATCCAGCGGAAAAAGGCGCAAGCCTTGCTGCATCAGGCCGTCCGCTCGCCCCTCTCCCCTCGCTCTCAGCAACTCGACCAGGGTCAGTGGATCGTCGCTACCGAAGCGTTCTCTGGCGGCGGCTCGCGCCTCCATCACACGCTCCAGCAGGACGCGTGCTCGCAGTTGCAGCCGCCTGTCGAGGCGCGCAGCAAAAATGACGGGGGCCAGCCGATTGAGGTCCGCCTGGGTCACGCCGGGCAGCCACACCAGTACACCGGAACGCATGGAAGGCACCAGATCCAGGCGATTCACCTGATCACAGAACAGACAGGCCGTCACGATATCATCGACATTGCGACTGTCAGTCCCCAGGGTCACCGCCTGCTGATACTTGGCGCTGCGAAAGCCACAAAAGCGACAACGGTAGTCGTCCCTGGCCCAGACCGCTTCGCGCGCGCCTGGCGGGGTGCAAGGTATCCCCGTGCAACGATAGCCAAGGACGTCATAGGCGCTGGTGGGACGCGCCAGGCGAAAACGCAACTTGTCGGCGAGCAGGGAGTCTTGTTCAGACAGGGGACAGGACATGGCGCAACCTTGGCCAGACTGGCCATCCAGAGGACTCGATCGGGACACGGGGCCGCACTACGCAGCCAGTGCGCACCAGATCAAGGCGTGTCGTGGACGCAATCGTGCTTTCATTGACGCCGGTCAAGTTCAGCATAGCCTGCCGGCGCGTCCGCATGACGGTTTCGCCCGTCCATCGCCATGGTCTCGCCTTGGCGGCGCCCGGTTCACGCCTACGACACTGCACACCCGCCCTGCGGCTGGTAACATGAAATGACGCGACAGGCGGCATCACATCAAGCCAACCTAGACGTTGGGGCTCATGCAGCAGTCCCGGGCGACAAGCGCCCGATACCGCGGCGCGCCGCTATCAGAGATATAGCACACTATCAATGCAGCTATGCTGAAAACGCCGTCGCCCCCCGGAGACCCAATTCCCCTTAGGATAAATTTGTGACAGTCTACTGCGAATCATCATGAGAAGACCCCGCAATGAGCATTGGCTCGCCTCGGTCAAATCCATGATCCCAGTTTTCACCTTTTCCAGGAGTATCGGCATTGATCAGGGTTCTTGTCGCTGACGATCATCACCTGGTACGCACCAGCATCGTTCATCTGCTCAATGCAGAGAAGGACATCAATGTCGTCGGGGAAGCCGCGGACGGAGAAGAGGCCATTGCTCAGACTCGCCGCCTCAATCCCGACGTGGTGGTGATGGACATTCGCATGCCGGGCATCGGCGGGCTCGAGGCCACTCGCAAGATCCGCCGACTGACCTCGGACATCCGTATTCTTGTGCTGACGGCCTTTATCGAGGAAGCCTTTGCCCAGCGGCTGCTGGAGGCCGGTGCCCACGGCTTCATCAGCAAGGGTTCCCAGCACGACGAGATGGTCAAGGCCATCCGCGCGGTGTTCGCCGGACAGCGCTTCGTCAGCCCGGAGATCGCTCAACGGCTGGTACTGTCGCGCATCGACCACGAGGAAAATCCGTTCGATCAGTTGTCCCAGCGCGAGCTTCAGGTCGCGATGATGATCGTCAACGCCCAACGCGTCGCCGACATCGCCGATCGCATGTTCCTGAGCCCGAAGACGGTCAACACCTACCGCTATCGCATCTTCGAAAAGCTCGGCGTCAATTCCGATGTCGCCCTGACCCACCTGGGGCTGCGGCATGGGCTTGTCGAAGGCTTCAAGGAAGACTAGAAGCCAGCCTGAGGCTCTTACCCAATGTGCCGTCGGGGACGATACGTCCCCCGCCAGGCTCTGGTAGCATGAGCTCCCTGACGTGATGTGACAGGGTGAGCCTTACCAGACCATGACCTTCGATGCCCGACGCTTTCTCGAGACCGTCAGCGAATCACCCGGTATCTACCGGATGTTCGATGACCAGTCCAATACCCTCTATATCGGCAAGGCTCGTCGCCTGAAGGCTCGCCTGGCGAGCTATTTCCGCGGCGCACTCAATACCAAGACTCAGGCGCTGGTCGCTCGCATCCACGACATCCAGGTCACGGTGACCAACAGCGAGACCGAGGCGCTGCTGCTCGAACAGACCCTGATAAAGCAGCTCAGACCGCCCTACAACATCCTGTTGCGTGACGACAAGTCCTACCCCTTCGTGTTTGTCACCGACCGTCATCCCTTCCCGGCTCTGGAACACAAGCGCGCACGGACCCGCCACGATGACGGCCGCTATTTCGGGCCCTATCCCTCCAGCGGCGCCGTGCGCGAAACGCTATCACTGATGCAGAAGGTGTTCCGTATCCGCAACTGCGAGGACGGCGTCTTCGCACACCGCACCCGGCCCTGCCTGCAGTATCAGATTCAGCGCTGCAGCGCCCCCTGCGTGGGCTACATCAGCGAAGAAGACTACCGCCGCGATATCGAACACGCCATCCAGTGCCTGGAAGGACGCAGCGAATCGGTCAGCCAGGAGCTGACCCGCGACATGGAGGCCGCAAGCCAGGCCCTCGACTTCGAGGAAGCGGCACGTCTGCGCGACCAGTTGCAGGATCTGCGCCGTCTGCAGCAGCGCCAGGTGGTGGATACCGGCAGCGGAGACGCCGACGCCTTTGCCCTGGCCTCCCAGCCGGGTGCCCTGTGCATCTCGGTGCTGTCGATTCGTCAGGGGCGTCTGCTGGGGGCGCGGCACTACAGCCCCGCCAACAGCCTCGATCTCGGGGAGCCGGAACTGCTGGGTGACTTCGTCAGCCAGTACTACCTCGGACAGGCCCGGGAGATCCCCACTGAAGTGCTGACCAGCCACGCCGTACCCGACGCCGAACTGATCGCCCGGGCGCTGAGCGAGCATGCCGGACGCCGGGTACGCATGACCGACAAGGTCCGCGGTCACCGCGCCCAGTGGCGTGAACTCGCCCGCACCAACGCCGAGCAGCAACTGGCCGGCCAACTGGCCAACCAGACCCAGCTCGCCAAACGTTTCGAAGATCTTCGCCAGGCACTCGAGCTCGACGAGACGCCGCAACGGCTCGAATGCTTCGATATCAGTCACAGCCACGGCGAGGCCACGGTGGCATCCTGCGTCGTGTTCGACCAGGACGGCCCGCGCAAGAGCGACTATCGGCGTTTCAACATCAAGGGAGTCGCCGCCGGCGATGACTACGCAGCGATGCAGCAGGCGCTGACTCGTCGCTTCAAGCGCTTCAACGAAGGGGAAGGCGTGTTACCCGACATCCTGGTCGTGGACGGCGGCAAGGGCCAGTTGAACATGGCGCGGGAGGTGCTCGCCGAGCTCGCCATCAACGGCGTGATCCTGCTCGGGGTGGCCAAGGGCACCACCCGCAAGGCTGGCCTCGAGACCCTCTTTGTCGAGACCGTGGATCGCTCTCTGGCGCTGCCACCGACCTCGCCGGGTCTTCACCTTATCCAGCACATCCGCGACGAATCGCACCGTTTCGCTATCGCCGGCCACCGTGCCAAGCGAGACAAGGCCAGGCGCACCTCGACACTTCAGGATATCCCCGGCGTCGGCCCCAAACGCCGACGTGAACTGCTGCGCTTCTTCGGCGGACTCCAGGGCATCAAGCAGGCCACCCGCGATGAACTGGCTCGGGTCCCCGGCATCAGCGCCACCATGGCAGACACAATTCATCGTGCCCTGCATGGATGAGTTGAGGTATCACGGATAGAATGAACCACTTTGACGGGCGCCAACGTCGTCCGTCGCTTCTTGTCGCCCCCCTCCAGCAAGGACAGCGGTATCGATGAACATTCCCAATATTCTGACCCTGGCACGCATCGTCTTCATCCCCCTGCTGGTGGTGCTGTTCTACCTGCCCTTCGAATACAGCATGCTGACCGCCGCCGCCCTGTTCGGCCTGGCCTCCATCACCGACTGGCTGGATGGCTATCTGGCGCGCAGGTGGGACCAGTCGACGCCATTTGGCGCCTTCCTCGACCCGGTGGCGGACAAGCTGATGGTGGCAGTGGCGCTGGCACTGCTGATCGAGCGCTACGACGCCGCCTGGCTGACGTTGCCGGCGCTGGTGATCATCGGCCGCGAGATCGTCATCTCGGCACTGCGCGAGTGGATGGCGGAGATGGGTAAGCGCGGTTCGGTCGCGGTGTCCTGGATCGGCAAGGTAAAGACCACCCTGCAGATGGTCGCCCTGCTGCTGCTGCTGGCCTTCCCTCCCGGCCACCTGATCGCCGAACTGGGCGTTGTCACCCTGTACGCCGCCGCCATACTGACGCTGTGGTCGATGATCCAGTACCTGCGGGCCGCCTGGCCGCACCTGAGCCGCTCACTGTAGGCAGCGCTCTGGCGATCCGGGGCCTATTCGAAAATCCAGGGAAAAGCGTTTGACAGTCACCGACTTATCCGTATAATACGTCCTCGAGTCAGGCGGGAATAGCTCAGTGGTAGAGCACAACCTTGCCAAGGTTGGGGTCGCGAGTTCGAATCTCGTTTCCCGCTCCATCATCAGACGATGGATGACTCATGAGGCTGGATGGCAGAGTGGTTATGCAGCGGACTGCAACTCCGTGTACGCCGGTTCGATTCCGACTCCAGCCTCCATTTTTCCTTTCAGGTGTGCCCCGCTTCCTAGAAGCCGTGTCCGATCCCTTCGGACCCTATCGCCTTACCTCTGGCGACGTTCCTGCCCGGATGGCGAAATTGGTAGACGCAAGGGACTTAAAATCCCTCGGTGGCAACACCGTGCCGGTTCGAGCCCGGCTCCGGGCACCAATAGTTTCAATGCCTTACGCTACCTAATCCCTCGACGCCCTCCTCCCTGGTCGCAATTTGGTCGCAAAGCTTCGGCAACCTGCCAGCCACTTGATCCAGACGCGAGTCGAACATATGTGCGTAGCGGCTGGTCACCACCAAGCTGCTGTGGCCAAGTAGCGCCTGCACCGTCGTCATCACTTCCCCCGCCTCAGCCAGCAGGCTGGCGTAGGTGTGGCGAAGGTCATGAAAGCGCAGATCATCACGCTTTATAGCCCGCCGGGCAGCTTCAAATGCTTTCCGCAATTGATGAGCGTCAGATGCAAACGGCAGGTTGGCCACCAATGCCGCACCATCCTCCGGCAGCGGCACAACCCTGGCCTTGCCACTCTTGGTCTGCCCTGGTCGCAACACGATGCGACCACCCTGGATGTTGCCAGGGTCCAGCGCCAGGAGTTCGCCGCGGCGCAGCCCCGTCAAAGCAGCCAGTGTGATGATTCGCCGCTCCTCCGGATACTCTTCCGGCACAGCCTCAACCAAACGCCGAATATCCCCTGCGGTCAGGTAGACGTGGCGCTCGTTTTTCGGGGTAGGCTTGCGCAGCTTGCCGTCCAGCGGCTGATCCAGCCAATCCCACTCCCGATACGCCAGGCTCAGCACTCGCTTGACCACCTGGGTCCGGTTATTGATTGTGCTTTGGCTGAGCCGCTTCCTGCGCATATCTTTCTGCATCGACCGGGCGGCATCCAACACCTCTTGACCAAGAAGCACGTCTTGCGCGTTCTCGTCGAACCAGCGGGCGACTGCACGAATGCTCGCGCCCTGGCTGTTCGTGTCGTACTCGTCGACCCAGCGCAGAAGACCCTCCATGAAGGTCCTCCTCTCCTGCCGACCCATGAGGCCGTTGAATTGAGCCTCGTTTAGTTCAGCCTCTCGCTTCGTGGCGAACTGCCTTGCTTCCTTTTCCGTGATAAACGTTCGCTGATATCTGCCGCGCTCACCCGACTCGGTGACGACCCACCTGTTCCGAGATGCGCGGTATCGAACCGTGATACCCATTTTTGCTGCTCCTCTCGTGAGGGGCCGCGCTTGCAGCTCTCAATGTAAGCGTCGACCGCCTCTCGCTCAAACCGTACGTTGCCGCCCAGGGCGACATAGCCAATCAGGTGCTTGATCGCGTAGACCTTGCGCTCACTGATGGCCAAGAGTTCCGCCACCTCGCTCGGCGGCATCAGGGGTGTCATGATCAAGCTCTCCTTCAGGGCAAAAGAAAGCCGCCTCGGTGGGCGGCATGATGATCGGCAGTTCACTGGCGGTATCGTCGCCGCCATTCAAGGAAGTCGCGTAAACAAGGTTCATCTGCAAGGCGGTAGTACACGGTACGGCCTGACCGATCCGCCTTTACAAGACCTGCTTCGCGCATTTTGGTGAGATGCTTGCTGGTCTGATTCTGGGTCAGAGATAGCACCTCAGAAATCCTAGACACACAGATCGGATCGAATTTTTGGACTACATTAAGAATTTCGGCACGAGTAGGGAAAGCGGCTAGATACAGTAGCTCGTCGACATCGAAGGACATGAATGGCTTCCAGTTTTTGCGTTTCACCTACTATACCCCGCAACCCTTGCTCGGGTGGGCACAATGATGCTCACCAGGCTCACTCTGTTTTCCACGGGCGCCGCTGAACCTATACCTGGCATACCAGGAACCGCACCAGCTAAGGCTCATCGCCTCCTCCCGGCTTCGGCGCCGCTGCGATCATGTCGCAGTAGATCCCCTCGACATGGCACCCTGCTTCCGAAGCAATCTGGCCTGACTCTGCCATCTCCCGCGTCGGCTCCACCGGCACGCACTGCCAGGGCTCGTCCGGCGTCGGGATGCGCGGGCCGATCTCGGCGAAACAGTCTTCGTCGACCCCGGCAAAGTCCACTCCGTTCCAGTGCCATGCTACCCAGTTCTCATAGGAATGCTCTTTCACCCAGTACCACCCGGCCTGCCTACTCATCGCCACCTCCCTCGGCCTGTTGGCTAGAGGCGTAGGAACGCACTCCAGAAGCCTCATCCGTGTAGCCGTTGCTCTCCATGTGCTTGGCCAGCTCCCTCAGCGCCTCCGCCTTCACCCTGGCATCGCGGCGGGCGAGACTTTGGGAGAATCTGGCGTCCAGTGCGTCGTTCAACTCACGAAGCTCGTCGGGGGTGGGGCTGAATCCCTCCTCATGCACCTGAACGCACGCCTCAGCCGCACAGTGAAGTCGATCAACATGTGCCGCCAGTGCGTCACGCTCATCTCCGATGGAGGACAAGTCGGCAGACATCCACTTAGCCATGTCCTCGAAAGCATCCCTCTCGGCTTCCACCTGCTCCAGCCGCTGCTGTAGCGCTTCAATCGAACTACTCATACCCTTCTCCTCTGCTCTCTGTACGCCCGCCTCGCCTCTCGCAGGACCAGCGCCCCGCCGGCCATGATCAGCAGGCCGAGAATGATGGCCGCGATCATGTCGCCACCAGGATGATCTTCTTCTCGGGGCCGCAGTGCGACACGTACTCCCAGGCATCCTTCGGCTCATAGACACCTGCCTCTGCTTCATCGCCGGTATAGCCGCGACCAGCGGGTCTCCACCACATATGCCATTCGCCGGACCAGATCCGCACTTGGTCGAATCGCCCCAGCTTCTCGGGGTGCTTCTTGAGGTGCTGCTGTGTCAGCTTCATCCCGCCTTCCTCCATGCCGGTATCCCGTCGAGCGTGCCGTCGCGCTGGATCCGCCCGTGCTCGTGCCACTGCCGGATCGCCTCTTGGGCTGCCTCCGGCGCTTTCACCAACCGGTACTGGCCCATCACGGCACCGAGGCCCGCCGCCACGTGCCGGGCGCTGAAGCGCACCGGCAGTCCTTCCCTCACCCTGATCTCCTGCTGCACGGACACCAGGCCGCGCAGTCTGTTTACTCGCTGCATACCCACTCCCTCCACATCTGATCGGCCAGCGCCTGCTCGACAGCTCTGGCGCCGACCTCGCCCAATACCTCGATGTCTTCGATCCACTCGGCCCACTCGGCTGGTGTCATGCTGGCCTCCACGAAAAAGCCCCGGCGCGTGCCGAGGCTGGAAAGAAATTGCCGCTTCACGTGCGGCACCCGGCCCGCCCTGCCGCCTACTGCTGTGCAGTGAACTCGCCCGCGCTCAGCACGGGTGGAGCTGAGGAGGCGGCGGCCAGCGGGCTGACTCCGTTTTGAGACACGGTGGCCTGGCCTCGGCTCCGGTCATTGGCGCCACCGGGCACGGCGCGCTTATTCATGCCGCCCGCTTGATCCGCAGGCGCATTCGATATGCATTGCTGGCTTGGCGACGGGCCGCGTTAACGCGGGCCTGAAACTGGACCGAAGCGGGCATCTGCTTGACCCGGTTGTTAATGCTGGAGTAGCTGGTCGATATGCCCTGCCGCTGCAAATGGCTGACGACCTGCCGAATGGACATGCACTGGACGTCGATGCAGTCCTGCACTGTCTGTCGATTTCGGACCAATCTCGCCGACGCCACGCGCCGCGACGACGGGGATCAGTAAAGCCGCTGCGCTTGGCCAAGCCATGGACCTGGTCTCGCCCAAGCCCCAACTCTGATGCGATGTCCTTGTAGGTGGCACCCTCATCGAGACGACGCTTCACGTACTGTTTTTCTGTGGTCTTCCATTGGTGTTGTTCCATACCGCCTCCCACAAAAAAGGCCCCGGTGTGGGGCCTGTCAGTAGTTGATGGTGATACTGGGTATCTGCCCTTTCGCAATGAGCGTGATAGCCGTCTTGGCGCAGTCCTCCGGCATCCCACCGTCAATCATGGCCTCAAGGGCGGCGCGGTTGATGCGGGCGCGATGCTCCTTGTCGGCCTGGCGTCGGGCCAACTCATCTTGCTGGCGACGCTCCTCGGCCAGGCGCTCCTCCTCGCGACGGCGGTGCTCGTCTTCGATGCGCTGACGCTCTGCTTCTGCTTCCCGGCGCTGGCGTTCGATTGCTGCCTGGTGCTCGCGCTCACGCTGCTCTGCTGCCGCCTTGGCTTCGGCTTCTCGGCGAGCGACCGCGTCACGCTCTGCCTGGGCGGCCGCCTCGGCTTCACGGCGCGCCCGTTCTTCTGCCTCTCGGGCAATGCGTTCCTCGCGCTCCTTCTGCTCGCGCTCTGCCGCTTCTTGGCGAAGGCGTTCAAGCTCGGCCTGCTCTGCTTCTCGCTTTTGGTGTTCAGCGAACGCAGCCTTCAAGGTCGCCATCGCGTCGGCTTTTGCTCTGTGGGCCTCTGCCTCGTATTCTTCCCATGACTCGTCAATCACAACCTTTTCTTCTAGCTCTCGGAAGAGCAGGCCATACGGCTGGGGCTCGCCGCCGATAAGGCCCATCGCGCAATCCCTGATATGCCGGATTCCGGCTTCGTGCTTCTCCTTGCGCGCCTCCTCGGCGGCCTCCCACTCGTTCAGCGGCCCACGCGCTTCGTCGCGCCATGCGTCCAGCTGGTCACGCCACCGCTTCCGTTCTGCGTCGATGGTCTTTGGCAATTGCTTGAGGTCGGCCACCAGCTCCTTGCCAATATTGTCGATTGCAGTCTTGCTGCGGGCTATCTTGTGCGCCATGGAGGCGTAGGCTTGTCGTCCCTTTGCGGTATCCAGGGTGGGCGGTTCGGCGAGAAAAGCGTCCAGCTCCTCGCGGATCGTTGCCAGGTATGGGTCCAAGCCCTTATCAGTCTTGAACACCTCAAGCGCCGTCTCTTTGGACGGCACGGTGACCAGCTCTGTTGATTCTTTCTCAGCTACTGCGGTCATGCTCTCCTCCTACGCTGCCTTGCTTCGCAGCAGTTGTTCGTATTCATCCACCATCGACTTGAAGGCCACCAGGTCCTCCTCGAGCTGGCCGATGTACTCGTCGTCACGCTCGAACTCCTTGAACCAGAGCTGCTTGCCGATCGGCTCCAGTGCCGGGCAATACAGGCCGATGTGCCACCACTTTCTCCCTGTGATCCACATGCCGCCTTGTACTTGATCCACGACCGTGCTGATGTCGTTGTCGATGTGGAATGCGCGCAGCTTGTCCGGCGCCACAAAGCACTTGTATTCGCTGCCACCGTCGGGGTCGATCAGGCCGTCAGCCGAGGCGCCGAAGAACCCGCAATCAGTGGTGACGAACCCTGCATGCTGAACAATCAGCCCGGTGGCCATCTCGTGTTCCATCCGCGCCATTGGCTCGAGTTCGTGCCCGCGCTTCATCGCCCAGGTCTCGAATCCTTCGTCGAGCGGCTGCCCGCTGATCCGCTCGATTGCGAGGCGGAACGCATAGTCCCGCGCCTTCTCAGTAGGCTGACCCTTCTTTGGGCCGCTCTTGAGCCTGGCGCGCGCAGCCTCGAACATGCTGGCGGTAATGCAACCAGCTCGTGCCAGGTGCCAATCTGCGCTGCCCTGATCGCACTCTATGATTCGCATTGGGCCTCTCCTTCGATGGTATTGGCCTCAGCCTGCTTGAGCGCTTCACCGCGCTTCTCGACCGCTGCCTTGAATTCGCTATAGGCCGCCATGTCTCTGGCCTTCTTGATGTCCGCCAGGCCGGCTTGCCATACCTCAGCCAATCGCTCAGTGCTCTCGGCCTTGGTAGCCTGCTCCACCCAACGCTGACCGAGCCCCTCGTCTCGCTGCGGGCCATCCGCCGCCAAGCCTTCGTTGCCCTCGGTATTGAGGTGGTGGATCGCTTGCTCGAGCTGCTCTGTCTTGGGCCAGTATTTGTAGGCCCTCTTCACGCACGTCTTCTTTGCCATCTCCCCCCAGTCGGTAACCCAGGGGCACGACTTGCCTTTGGACTGATAGGCCTTCCAAGCGCTCGAGCGATCACGAATGGCGTTTACCTCGTCCGCACTCATGGTCTCTGTGAGGTAGTCGCCGTCCGACGTTTTGACGACGACGTAGACGCCGACCACGTCGCCGCGGTCCTTGGCGAACGGGTTGAAGCTGTGAAGCGGCGGGCGATCCATGCCCTGCAAGGCGAAGTTGTCGTTGGCCAGCACCAGTTCGGCCTGCGCCCACCGGATGGCGCCGGTGGCCATAGCCAGGTCCATCAGCCCGATGTAGCTGATGTCGAGACAAATCTTGCCGTCTCGCGGCACCAGATAGGCTTGCTTTTTCGCCGGGTTGAGGCTGATGCCGATGGCAGCGATATTGGTCACCGCATTCACCACCGACTGACGATTCCCCATGGCCACCTTGACCATGTAGTCGTTCGCCTGGATTGTCTGAACGGCGAAACCCGCCTCTCTCTCGAAGCTGAGGCCCGGCTCACTCAGCACCGCGGCGAACGAGTCTCGGGTGTCGTAGATGTCCTGCCGGATAGTGGCTACTGCGTTGCTCATTGCGCTACCCTCTCCTCGATACTATTGGTATCCGCCCCAGTCCGACCGCCATCGGCTGGGGCTTCTCGTCAGTCAACCCCGTGATGGATTGCCCCTGTGGACTGGATCATCGACCGCATGGCGTCATACCCGTGGCGGTGTCCGAATTCCCGGTCAATCGGCTGGCTGCTACAGCCGGCCAGGGCCAGGGCGGTGATCAAGATCAGTGCTCGCATGCTTCCCTCCTCATGCTGCCCAGGCGCCCCGCTTCTCGTGGTATTCGCTGAGCAGCCGGTCGTAGTCGTCGTCGGTCAATTTCCGCTCGAGCCATGCCGCCGGAAAACCGCGGCGGTCGAGGATGTCGAACTCGAATTCCTCCGGCTCGTCGGGATCGCAATCGCCGTATCCCCAGCCGGTGGTGCGCATCGGTGCCCCGGGGCTGTAGAGCGTCACGTCACACAGGCACGGGATGCCATGCACGCGTGTATGGAAGGTGAAGCTCATGCCGCCGCCCTCCTCCGGTAGTGCTGGTCCAGGGCGATCTCGATCGCTCGATTGACCTCCGAGCCGCCCCGATAACCGTTGCTCAGGAACACCTCGGCAACGGCCATGATCAGACCGTCCATAGATAACTGGTCAGCCATCAGGGCCTCTTTGATCGCGTCATCGACCGGGTGCGCCCCCGGCTCTCGGCCAGCGTCTCGCAGGGCCTCAATGTCCCTCGAGTGTTTGCTCCATCCACTCGTGCACATACCTACCTCCTGCCGCACCAAGCGGCGCCGATGAATGCCAGGGCGTAGAGAAGGGCCGCCACCGCGACCCAGCAAGAATCCGGTGTCATGCCCTACCCCTCGTGCAGATCCACCCCAGCAGGCCAGCCAGGCCGCCCAGGGCAGTGAAGAAAGCGAAAAACGAGCCCATCACGGTGATGGCGATGGTCTCGTTCGATGCGTCAGGGGGCAGCATGCTGACCGCCCAGACGGCGAACTCGCGGATTGGATTCATGTGCTGCCCTCCTTGAATGGGCCCCAAAAAAAGCCCGCACGATGGCGGGCAAATGCAGGGAACAGATGGTGATGCGGATGCATCGGGGAAGACTGTGAGTGATGGCGGCCCACAACGGGCGACCTCCCAACTCCATGGTTAGGTGCGCTAAGCCTCACGTCTGGCAACTGCTCCAGGGGCAGCGCTACCCCTGGGTTATTGCCAATCGCTACGCAACCGATCACCGCACTCGCGAAATGCCGGGCCGTCGGTTAACACTGCGCCACGCCATCACTCACAACCCTCTCCGATGGGCAGATATTCTCAGCCTCTGCCGGGGCGCTGGGCCCAACTGACGCATGGGATCGCGTGGTGGTCACTTGGCAATCAGGCGGCAAAGACGCCGATGGATAACCTCTGATCGAGGTAGGTCACTCCAATGGAAGCCAGGATCAACGCATCGTCCAGACTCATCATGAACTGGACGCTCTGAGGGGTAGCGGCTCTTGATGATGGCTCGCGCTTCAGCCTCAACTGCCGAACGTCGCGTCAGATAGCGCCGACGTGCGGTTGGCGCGTAATAGATGATTGCTTCCTGCTTCTCTATTGCCATCTCTCGTATCCTCGCCCGTAGGCTCCGTTGTCACGCCCTGCGGCGCAGCTCGTTGTAGATGTCCTGCATGAACTCCCGGCCCTGCATTCCAGCCAGCGTCTCGACGCCGGCTTTCTGATCTTCCTTGTGGGCATCCAGCGCTTCGAAGGCCTTGCACGCCATGTGCTCGACGACCCGCTGCGCCTCTTGCGCCACTTCCCGACCCATCCGGGCCATTTCCGCATCGGTCTCCGGCATGCCGTTCTCGCTGATCCAGCGCTCGGCGGCGAGCAGGTGGTGCGGACTAACCATGTCCTCGGTGATGTGCATCTCGTCTCTCCCGTTGTCATCCATCAGCCCTCTCGGCGAGAAGGCTGGTGGATGACGCCCCGCTGTGCAGGGCGTCGGAATTCTTTCGCGTTTCCGGCACCGACTGAGGTTGACTCTCAAGACCGCTAGTCGGCTGGTGGCGGGGTCATCCCTCCGCTCTCCCCTCGGCTCCCCATCTCCGTAGCCTTTGCAGGCTGATGGATCAAAGCGTCCCCTCTGTGACCCCGAGGTGCGGAGCGGAGGGCTGCTGCCCTGTCCACGCTTCCAAATATAGGCATACCTATTTATCGCGTCAACAGCTTTCCCTATATTTTATCGCAAATACCTATATCTCATTGTTTTCCCTATGCGGAATGCGCAAAGAAAAACCGCCTCAAGGGCGGCTATCGGGCGGGAGCGCTACAGGCGGGCACAAAAAACCCGCCTCGAGGGCGGGTTCTTTAGGTGGAAGGGGCTTGCTGTTCGGCTGGCGGCGACTCGGGTAGGCGATCCAAAATAGCTTGCTGCGTTGCCTGAATTGACTTCATGGTCTCACGAAACTCAGCCCGCTCGTCGGCAGCTTGCTGCATCTCGACCTGATTCTCGCCATAGGACTTGGCATAAGTGCCTTGATCGCTGATCCACCCTGCCCCCAAAGTGGTCACCAAGGCCAGCGCCGCAAGCACACCGCCAATGGTGCCAAATATTGTCACCGCAGCCATATTGCTCGCGTGCTTTCTAGAGCCATCTACGAGGTTGAACAGGCTGCGATAGGACTCATCGGTTTTTTGACGCTGGAGCGCTAGCTCAGCGTCATGCCTCTCCGTAGCTCTCTCAAACCGATCTTCAGCACGCTCCTGGAATCGCTGAAGATCAGCCATACGCCTTTCAAGCCCTTGCTCGATTAAGGCGAGTCTCTCGTCTATGTGGCGGTCGTGCGTGGCCATTTTCTGAGAATCCTTAGGAACGTTGCTTCTAATTTTAGCACGAGGATTGATAGGGTGACGACGAAGACCGTGATAGTCGACCGACTGAAACTGGCGCGTGCTGTCTTTTCTGGCCGAACCATACACGCCTGTGGCGCGCATGAAACTCAAGAAATCCTCTGCTGAGCCCTTAGTCTGCACTCACTCCCTCCTCCCTATCCCTCATCCATTCCAGCAGTGGCCCAACTGAAAAACTCATATTGTAGCCACAGTTTGAGCAGCATAGATGAAACGCCGGAATCTGGAGAAAAAAACCAGAGGGGGGAATTTCGTGGACATGGCGCCTGGTCAAGGCAGGCTTTTCCCAAGTGATCTCAATTCCTCTCTGATCTTGTCTCGGCTGCACGGCGGTGACGATCGCAAGTTTTTTGGCCCCGCAGTAGAGACAGGATTTTGGACCTTCGATGTGCTCAAGAAACTCCTGAATATCAGATGCGCTTAGGGCTTTGATTTCAGGTGAGAAATCATCATATTCGCTATCTAAAAATCCTGTCATCTAACGCCCCTTCCTGCCTAACAAAACCTAATTCGAAGGCTCTCACCGCACTCTTGCCGACCTAGACTATGCAGTGGCAATCAGTCGAAGTTCTCCCACCAGAAGACCCTGCCGAGGATCTTCGGTGCGTCCGGATCGGCAAGGCTATACACTTCCTCCGGGTACTCCTCGCTGTTCTCGCTGACCACGCGCACACGGTTCAGAGGCATGCGGTAAAGACGCTTCACGCGCAGCATACCGTCATGGTCGAGGGCGTAGATTTTTCCATCAACGACGCTCCGGCTTCCCTTGTCGATGCCGATAGTGGCGCCATCGTTGATGGCCGGGCACATTGAGTCACCCTTGACGATAGCGAGAGCGGCGTTCTCAGGCTGCACTCCAGCTCTCGACAGACGCGGCAGGCTAAAGCGCTCCTCCGCCCCGTGATTCTCAATGACCTGGGTGGCACAGCCATCGCCAGCGGCAAACTCCACCTCTCTGAACACTGGCAACATCACCTCGTCAGGACGCAGCGGCTCGCTACCCTCAATGATCTCGTGATCAATCAGCTCGGCATTGCCTTCTGCTGGGCGGCGCGGGCGCAAGGTCGAGACGTTGCTGGCACCGAGCATTTCCCCTTTACCCGTCGCCAGCCATTCTGCGCTGACAGAGCACACGTCAGCGATCTGGACGAGGTATGCGCTTGAGCGGGATTCACCCTTCTCAAGATCAGAGATAGTGGCCTGCCGAACCCCTACCGCGTCCCCAAGCTGTTTCTGCGTTAAGCCTGCGTTTTTCCGGGCGCGGCGAACCCGATCTCCGATGTTCATACCAGAGAAAGATATAGGCGCACCTATACCGTTGCAAAAAGGAGTTCCTGTATCTACTATATAGGCATTCCTTTTTTCCAAGGCCAGCATGATGGAAACTCCTATTTCTCGACTCATCAAGCACTTCGGTACCCAAGAGCGAACCGCTGAGGCGCTCGGGGTCAGTCAGGCAAGCGTTTCCGGCTGGTCCAGTGGAAAGCACGGCATTTCCGAGCTTCACGCATTGAAGGCTGAGCGACTCACTGGCGGGGCCGTTACGGCTGTCGAGCTTTGCCCCCGCCTGGCGTCCGCCGCCTAACCACAACCACAGATTAGCCACGAGAGAACGAGATGCCCATGTCGAACCTACGACACCCCACCAGAGACGCCCTGCTCCGCGACGGGCTGAACCAGATTCGCGAGCAGCGCGGCATCTCTATGTCGAAGTTTGCCAAGACGCTAAACGCGCTGGCCCACGCCATGGCGCCGGGGAAGGTTTCGAAGTGGGTCGATCTCAACTCCCTGACCGATGCCGACGAATACGCCTCAGCGCTGATCACCTGGCACAAGCAGGTCGAGCGCTGGGCGGCAGGCACTACGGAATTCCCAGCATGGCTGGAAGAGCCGTGGGTGACTGCGTTGGAAGAGCTGGGAGATGAAGGCACCCGCGCCGAGCTGGCGAACCGTCACGGCTATCTGGCGGTTTCCCGCCACAGCGGCAAGGGCGATGCCGGCTCGCTGATGAGCGGCGTAGGGAATCTCAACAAGGCGTCAGGCGGTGCCACCGTTCTGATCGCCAAGATCGCGTGCGACGGGGTCATTGACGGGGACGACCTGCAGTACTTGCCCGAAGCACAGCGAATTCTTCTCGATGTGGCCGCCCAGGCAATGGGTATGGCCGATGTGATGAAACGAGCCGAAGCCGGACTGGCCAAGGCCTGATGCAACGAAGCCCCGCCGGCGACCAACCATAACGGGGCTTCATCACAACTCAAGGTGATAGGTGAATCATGACAGATACCGCTCAGATATTCCAGTTCCCAAGCGCACCCGAGGCGCCCAGGGAAAAGCGAGGCCCGCAGGTGGAAGACGGATACACCCGCATTGCCAACGACCTGCTCGATGCGCTCTGCCAGGCAGACTTCACGTCGCGTGAGTTCAAGGTGGTCCACTTCGTCATCCGCCAGACCTACGGCTGGAACGATAAGGCCAAGCGCATGGCGTCTACCTTCATCGCCGGCGGCACCGGGCTGCATGAGTCGGATTGCTCCAAGGTGCTCAATGAGCTGATTCGTCGCAAGGTGGTCATTCGTCATGGCGGAAGCCGCTCGCCCATCTCGCTGAACAAGCACTTCGGCGAGTGGCTGGCATCCGAACAGGGCAAAAAGACCCCTCCCGTAAAACGCCCTGAGTCAGGTCAAGATGCCCTAGCTCAGTCAGGGCAAGATGCCCTAGCAAAGAAAGACAGGAAAGACACTCCTACCTCTAACGAGGTAGAGGCCACGGCTAACGCCGAGACCGTCCCGAAGAAACGCTCTGTATCTTCTGCCCTGCCTTCCTGCCCCCACGGTGACCTGCTCGACCTTTGGGCCGAGATCATGCCGGACAAGCGCCAACCGATTCGCAGCATGTGGAGCAAAGGCGCCCGATCCAAGAACCTGGCCGCCCGCTGGAAACAGGGCTTCTCGATCAAGCACGAACAGACCGGCGAACCGCTGTACACCGACACCGAGAGCGGAATCGCTTGGTGGGGCAAGTTCTTTGCCTTCCTTCGCAAGTCCGACTTTCTGATGCGCGACGACTCGCGGTTCTTCGGCCTCGACTGGATCGCCAAGGCCGAGAACTTCGAGAAGATCATGGAGCTGAAATACCACGGGGGTGACGCATGACTTACCAGATCAGCTTTTCCGGCGGCCTGGGGTCGGGCGTCTCTGCCCTGATCGCCCACGAGCAGGGGCTCGACTTTAACCTGATCTTCGCCGACACCCGCATCGAGGATGACGACCTCTATCGCTTCAACGATGACATCGCCAGCGCGGTCGGCCAGGAGATCGTCCACCTGACGGATGGCCGCACCCCGTGGGATGTCTACATCGACAAGCGGTGGATCGGCAACACCAGAACGGCGCATTGCAGCACCGAGCTGAAGACCAAGCCGGTGATGGCGTGGCTGGCAGAGAATGCCGCGCCAACTGATCCGCTGGTGCTGGGCATGGACATGTCGGAGATAGACCGCATCGAGCGGGCGCAACGCAATTGGGCACCCCGCCCGGTGGTCTCGCTGCTCAACCGCTTCGAGGTGTGGCGCCCTGACTATGACGCCATCCTGGCACGCCACGGCATCCGTAAGCCGCGCCTTTATGCCATGGGCTACGAGCACAACAACTGCGGCGGGTTCTGCTGCAAGGCGGGCCTGGTGCAGTTCGAGCGGCTGTATCGCACCAACCCGGAGCGCTTCGCCTGGCATGAGGCCGAGATGGAACGCGCCATAGCAGAGATCGGCGACACCGCCCGGCCCTTTCTGCGCCAAGACACGCACGGCAAGACGCATTATCTGACCCTGCGCGAGTTCCGCGAGCAACTGGAGGCCGGCACCGCCGAGCTGCCGATGTTCGACGTCAGCGGCTGCGGCTGCTTCACCGATGAGGAGGAGTACGCATGAGCCTGCACAGCCACGAGGCCGAGCAGAGCGTCATCGGCGCCTGCCTGCTGGACAACAAGCTGATCGACCGGGCTTCCGACGTGCTGACCCACGCCGACTTTGCTGCCCTCGAGCATGCTGTGATCTGGTCCGCTCTGGTAGCCCTACGCAACGCTGGCCAAGCCTGCGACGTGGTAACGGTCGCTGAACGCCTGGAAGGCGATCAGACAAGCGATCAGGTGGGCGGCCTTGCCTACCTGGCCGAGATCGCCAAGAACACGCCCAGCGCAGCTAACGGCCTCGCCTACGCCGACGTGGTAGCCGACCTCGCCGCCCGGCGCCGCATGGTCTCCGAGCTGGACACCATTGGTCGCCTGGCTCACGACAAAACTCGCCCCCTGCTGACCACCGTTGATGATGCCCAGGGCCGCCTCATGCGGTTGGTACGTGCCGACGCCGACCAGGCTGGCCCCATGAGCGCAGACCTCGCCGACATGATCGACGAGTTGGACCGCAAGTGGAATGGCGAGGAGGAGGCCATGGGCCTGTCCTTCGGCCTCACCGACCTTGACCGCCAGACAATGGGGATGCACCCGGGGCAGATGATCCTTGTTGCGGGCCGCCCAGCCATGGGCAAGACCGCCTTCGCCCTCAACATCCTGCGCGCCTGCTGCGTGCGCGACGGCCGCCCGGCGCTGATCTTCTCGATGGAGATGGATCGGCGAGCCCTGCGCAACCGCATGACCGCCGCCATCGGCGACCTGCCGCTCCAGGCGATCCGCGACCCCAAGAGCCACATGACCGACGAGCACTGGCCGAAGCTGACCAAAGCGGTGAACGCGCTCAAGAGCGCCCCGCTGATCGTTGACGACCGGTCGGCAATGAGCCCCTCGCAGATCCGTGGCGCCGCCAAGCGCTGGCGGGACCACTACGGCGACCTGGGCGTGGTGATGGTCGACTACATGCAGCTCATGCGCCCAGACGGCAAGCACGGCAGCCGCGAGCAAGAGGTGGCGGAGATGAGCCGCACCATGAAGACGATGGCCAAGGAGCTTGGCTGCCCGGTGGTCGCGCTCTCACAGCTCAACCGCAGCTTGGAAAGCCGCCCCGAGAAGCGCCCGATGATGGCCGACTTGCGAGAGTCAGGCGCCCTGGAGCAAGACGCCGACCTGATCCTGTTCCTGTACCGGCACGAGCGGTACTTCCCCAAAGACGAGCTTCACCAAGGGGTGGCCGAGATCATCATCGGTAAGCAACGCGAGGGCGATGTCGGCACCGTCTACGCCGCTGCTCAGCTTGCCAACGCCCGATTCGCCGACCTGGAAGCCGAGACCATCCATCGCCTGCGCACCCCTGCCCCCGCTGAGCCTGCACGCAAAGCGAAGTCAGCTATGGAGATGATCTGACATGAGCACCTTGACCTATGCCCAGCGCTCCACGCTCGCCAGCCGGGGCGTCATCGTCACCATCGAGTATTCCGACGGCACCGTGAGGTGCCGCACCAAGGAAGGCATGAAGACGTATACCAAGCGCGATCTGCAAGAGATGGCGAAGCCGCGCTTCATGGATCGCCTGACAGCCTGGATTGGGGGTGTCGCACAATGATCATCACCGACTTTGAGCGCGGCGTCCGCAGCCCCGCCGACTTCATTCAAGCACTCGCAGAATCCGGGCCGAAGCCCAAGCGCCGCAAGCGCGGCATCGACCTAGCCGTCAAGCGCCTGGGGCGGAAAGAGGTCGAGCGCCGCCGCTCTCTGTTGGTTGAGGCTGCCGCCGCCGCAGGTAGCTGCTCTCTGCTTGCGCAGCAGATCGGCGTCAACCGTAGCACCGTTTCCCGCTGGGCCGCTGGCGACGTGCCGGTGCTGGACAAGTACCTGGATGTCGTAGAGCAGAAAGCGAGGGCCGCCGCATGACCACCTTCACCGATTCCGCCGCTGCCATCGACGAGGCCGTCTGGCTGGCCGAGCAAGAAGACCGTCCGCAGGCCATCGTTCGGTGCGATGGCGGCCTGGCGGTCATGAGCTACAGCGATGCCTGGTTCGATCGTCGCGAGATCCTTGAATCCATCACCCCAGTGGAGGGCGCGGCATGACCCTATTCCTGATCGGCCTGTTCATTGGGGCCTCCCTGGGCGTTCTCACCCTGGCAGTGATCGCGGGAGGCAAGGGATGAGCAAGCCAATCGAGCCGGGGTGCCTGGTGATGGTCACCCACCACAAGTATTTCGGGTTCTCCGCCACCGCTCTGCGCCGCTACAGCGAAGGCGACATATTTCGCACCGGCTATAAGTTCTCGAGCGACTCATGGGAGCTGTCCGCATCACCGGAAGGAGGGAAGCTCCCGCTCTGTCCTGAAAGATTCCTGATGCGCATCGACGGCGACGAGCACGTCACCACCGAGGAGCGGGAAGACGAGGAGGTGAGCGCATGAGCCGGGAACTGACCTACCAGATCGCCACCCTGCGGGACCTGGGCGGCGTCATCCAGATGGCGGCCCGAATGGCTGGCCGGGGCCTGGAGGCAGGCCCTGTCGAGCTGGTGCTTCGCCGGCCGACCGAGATTCGCAGCCTGAGCCAAAACCGCAAGCTCTGGCCGATGCTGACCGACGTCGCGGAACAGCAGCAGTTGGTCATTGATGGCGTGCCGGAGTGGGCCGCGCCCGAGGACTGGAAGGAGGTCTTCACGCACTCGCTCCGCAAACACCAGCGCATGGCCAAGGGAATCGACGGCGGCGTGGTGTTGCTGGGCGCTCGAACCAGCCGGATGAAGAAAAAGGAATTCAGCGATCTGATCGAGCTGATATACGCCTACGGCGCCGCGAACGACGTTCAGTGGAGCGAGAAGGCGCTTGCTGTGTTCGACACCTACCGGGAGGCCGCATGAAAGACGAGATTTTCCTTTACAGCCTTGTTGTGTGGCTGTGGGTGGTAGCGACGTTTGTATGGGCGTTCCCGCTCTACTCGGCATGGCAGGCGGGTGTCCATGGCCCTGTGCTGCTCACCGCATTTGTCATTTTCGCAATAGCCACGCCAATCCTGGTGTGGTGCATCTTCAAGATTTTGCAGATTAAGCGAGGCGGCCAATGAACCCGACATTCGCCCTATTCGCCTTCGCCATCGTGACCAGCCTCGGCGCCTGTGCCGCCCTGGCTTGGGCGCAGCGTGAGGAGAAGCGCCGAGCTCGCGAGGAGATGCGCAGCTTCCTGGAGCAGATCGACAGGAGGGATTCATGAAGCGCTCAGCCCTCCAGCGGAAGACGCCGCTCCGCAGCCGGGCGCCGATGGCCCGCAAACCTATGCAGAAAGCCCGCAGAAAGCCGCAGAAGACGTCGACCGACACCCAGTGGCGCAGTGAGCGTTACCTGGCGTTCGTCCGGTCCCTGCCCTGCTGTGCGTGTGGCGGCCCTGCCACCGACGCGCATCACTGTATCGGGCTGCACTGGGGCCTGTCTGGCATGGGCACCACAGCGCCGGACAGCTTCGCCATGCCCGCCTGCCGGGAGTGCCATCAGGCGATCCATGCCAGCCCCGAGATGCAGGCCCGACAGCCAGGGTGGCTGATCGACACCATCAACCGCGGTCTCGACCACTTCACTGACGAGCCCATCGTCGGCGCCCTGGCCGACGCCCTCGAGTTCATCGCCGCCAAGGAGGATGCCCATGGCTGACCACATCGACAACGCCCTGCTCCGCCATGAGGAGACCCTCGTCAGCGTCAGGGACCTGGCCCGGCCAATCCGCATGGGTGACGAGAAGGCCGGCATGAAGTTCGACGGCGAGAAGCCCCGGATGGACCTGCTGGTCTCTGACATGCCTAGAGCCCTTGAGGCCATCGGCCACGTCCTCACCGCCGGCGCCGAGAAATACGCCCCAGGCAACTGGCAGTACGTCGAGAACGCTGACAGCCGATACCTGGCCGCCGCGCTTCGCCACGAGATGGCTCTCGCCAGGGGTGAGCAGAATGATCCCGAGACGGGCGTTCACCACCTGGCGCACGTCGCCTGCTGCGTCCTGTTCCGGCTTGAGCTGGCGATGCGGGAGGCTGCCCGATGATCAGCCTCACCCTACCCTGGCCGCCCAGCACCAACACCGTCTGGCGCAACGTCCATGGCCGCACGCTGCTGTCACGCAAGGGGCGGCAGTTTCGCAAAGACGTGGCTACTGCTGTCGCCGGTCAGCACCAGGGCGAACCCCTGGCCGCCCGACTGGATGTTGTCGTCACCCTGCTGCCGCCCGACCGTCGCAAGCGGGATATCGATAACCACGGCGGCAAGGCGCTTCTCGACGCGCTGACCCACGCGGGCATCTGGCTGGACGACGAGCAGATTGACCGACTGACGATCATCCGGGGCGAGCGCCTGGCTGGCGGCCAGTGCCTGGTCGAGATCATGGAGGCGGTATGAGCGACAAGCAGAGCGAGCGTCCGCCAGATCGGCGCTACCACAACGACCCGAGGCGCCGGTCGTGAAGTGGTCACGGAAAAGCGCCTACTCAATCCAGAGCGGCGAATTCGTGATCTGCAAGACGACTCACGGCGGCGTCGACCGCTACACCCTCTGGCGAGGGTTTCAAAGCATCAGCGAACACAGCACGGCGAACGAAGCCAAAGCACGAGCAAAACGGGAGAGCGCGGCATGATTACGACTGATCCGAAACTGGCATGGGCCATGGCACTCGACACCGGTGTTCGCTCTCAGATGGGCCCCATCCTCGAGGAGCTGGAAAGCGGTGGCGGCGTGCAGTTCACCAAGAAAGGTGGCACTGGCGCTGCCCACGGCATTGAGTACGGGCCGGTCTACGCCCGCATCTGCCGCCTGGAGCGTGAGCAGCCCACCCTGGCCGCCATCGGGCATGTGCTGTGCCATCCCTCGACCGAGCAGGCGAATGCCTATCTGGATGACGCTGTGGAAGCCGTCGAGGGCAAGGTGATCGCCAGCATTCCGAACTGGGGCGATGGACGAGCCTGGCGCCCCGCGAAGAAAGAGCGCGTGCACTACCTGATCCACGTCGCCCTACTGGAGCGGCAGCGCAATCTGTCGAACGAGCAGCCGGCATGGGGCCCTGAGCGTATCGGCGCCACGATGGCCGAGTGGTACGGCGTGGCGATCACCACCAGGAAGTGGCACCAAGACTGGATGCCTGTGTGGTCCGTGATCCAGGCGTCGATCAACCACTGGGAGGGCGAAGCCATGGAGCCAATCAGCGAGACGATCGGCGATATGGTGAGAAATATCAGGAAGGCTGCATAAAGTGCTGGATTTCTAAGCCCCGATGTTGTACGCTATCTGTAAGCTGGACGGCGTACACCCAAACAGCTACCACATATCAAAGTCTCGCCCTCACCGGCGGGGCTTTTTCGTTCCTGCGCCCTGGCCTCTCGCCGGGGCGTAGTTCGTTATGCCGTCCCGCGAGCCCTGTCCCTCGCCATCGAGTGGGCGGCACCCTTTCCCGTGGAGTTGATCAATGAGCACAGCTGACTTGCACCACGGCGTAAAGCCGCTCCCTTTGTCGAAAATGACTGACGCCAATGGGAAGCGGCTGATCATCGACGGCCGAGTGATGCCCGGTCTTATACGCCTTTCTCAGGACGGGGGTAAAACTCGCCTTTCGTATCCGTGATCAGAGTGTTGATGAGGGTACTGTACTGCTCTCGAGCGGCTTCAGTATCGGGAAGGTTCCCAAAGGGCCAGAGCTCTTTGTACCGATACCCCAGGCCAGTCAGCATTTCCTGCTGTATGCCATATGAATGGCGCAAAGTCTGCGATACCGCAGTAAGTGAAAGCAGCGTCGCCATTTGCGCGGCGGCATTCACGTTCCGCTGCTCCACCAGAGCTTGCTCAAGCTGATCGACTTTCTCTTGCAGAGCCGTCAGTCGCCTTGCGTCGTCTGTCATTGTTGCCTCCATGGCTTGTGGTGAGCTTGGAGCATATCAACGGCGTTGAACGCGATCTACGGCACCCTTTCCTGAAAACGCCGCTGCCTGGCGTCCTTGCCCGTTCCTGCGGGCTGTTTTATTCCCCGAGGTGTCGCCATGAAGATCAGCCAGCGCGGACTGAACCTGGTCGCCGAGTTCGAGGGGCTTGAGCTTGAGTCCTACCCCGATCCCGGGACCGGCGGACACCCCTGGACCATCGGCCTGGGAACGACCCGTTACCCCGATGGCTCCCGCGTTCAGCCCGGCGACACGATCACCGAGGATGAGGCGTTCGCCCTACTCCGCTATGACGTCGCCCGCTTCGAGGATGACGTCGAGCGACTGGTGGTTGTGCCGCTCAACCAGAGCCAGTTCGACGCCCTGGTCTCGTTCACCTACAACGTCGGCCCCGGTGCCCTGGAGCGCTCTACCCTGCTGCGCAAGCTGAATACCGGCGACTACCGTGGCGCCGCTGACGAGCTGCCGCGCTGGAACAAGGCCGGCGGCCGCGTACTGGCTGGGCTGACCCGTCGCCGCAAGGCTGAGCGCGATCTATTCCTGACGCCTGAGAGCGTCCAGTTTCACTGGCTTGACGAGACCGTCAGAGTCTCGAAGCCGTAAACCCGTATTGTCTACGCAGGCCCACCCAGGAGGCGGGATGTCTGAAACGAGTCCCGATACTGCCTTGAAGGCCAAGCCTATTCTCGAGAGGCACGTGCAAACCGTGCTCTTAGCCCTCGTCGTCGGCCTGCTCGCTTGGTCAGGAAACACCACCCTGACTCTGATCGAGACATCAGCGCGCCAGGACGAGCGCATCAGTCAACTGATCGCCCTGACCGAACAGCTTCGTGCTGATCTGCGCGAGGTCGGTAACGACTACATGACGATCAACGACGCGGCCATGTACCGCGATCAGATCAACAGCCGCATCGATGCCCTGGGTGCCCGGGTGTCGCGCCTGGAGAACCGGTGATGAACTGGAGAGATGCCGTTGAAGAAGTCGCCAAGTACGCGCCGGCTGTCGCTACTGCACTTGGCGGTCCTGCTGTGGGTGGTGCTGCAACTGGTGCCGCCCTTATGGTCACTTCTGCGCTGGGTATCGAGAACGATCCTGCTGCACTGGTGGCAGCGACTCAGGATCCTGCCAAGCGTGCTGAACTGGTCCGCCTCAACAACGAGCATCGCCAGGCACTGGAGGCTATGCGCCTCGAGGCTGAGAAAGCCGCTGCCGCCGAGCAGACGGCTCGACTGACCGAGACGCAGCGCACCATGCGCGCCGAGCTGGAGCATGAAGGCTGGTTCAAGAGCGGATGGCGCCCTGCCCTGGGCTGGGTGTTCGCCTTCTCCCTGGGCACCCTGTCCGCCGTGATGGCCTACACCATTGCGATCGACCCCACGGTCGTGGGTGATCCCGAGTTCACCGGCATGCTGATCTGGCTATTCGTGACCATGGGTGCGGCCCTGGGCATCAACGTTCGCCAGCGCACGGTAGACAAGGCGCTCGAACGTGGGCAGCAGCCCCGCACGTTCATGGACGCTATCAGAACAAAGTGAGCCCGACGGGTATTCAGTCTGCTTCGCTATCGCGGTTGAGTTTTTCGGCTTCTCGTTCAGCTGCTTCGCAGTCGTGGTAGGAAGCGATCACGTCGTCGTTCAGGTGCGTATCGACCACCTGCCAGTAATCGACCTTGGTGCTGTCGGGGTCGGTGAGCACTGAGCGAACTTGGAATCTGGCAGGCATTCTGGAACTACCTCGCAATCATGGGGGCAGTCATGAGGATAGCTTAGGTGGCCGGCTGCGAAACGAATGATAAGGCTGCTGCTTCGGCACGGGCATCTGCCTCGCGGGCATGCCGCGAAACAACCTCTCTGGATTCTTCATTGTAGTGCTGAGAAAGCTTGACTACCGCCCACCGCACCCGCCGGCTCTTAGCGGTTAGGTAGCTCTCGACCAAATACTTGTCCACCTCCAGGTCTCCTACAGATCGACTAAGGCGGTGGCAGAGTATGCTGAGAACGAACCTATGGCAACAGCCTACTCATCGGTATAGCAACAGTTTCGATGCACGCCCATGCCCAAGGCTGATGTAAGACGCTTGAGCTTAGCGGTCGCTCCGTACCCACCCAGGCCCTAGCTCAGCACGCTAAACACCCTGCAGCACCCGGAGGTGATCCCCTGGCTACCAAGGCCCGGCGTCGATAGACGATTCACCCGGTGACCGCCCTTCGGAGAAAGCTCCCAAGGGCCCTATTCAGTCTGTCGTGTTGAGCAATCCACTACACCGACAGCGGATGACGGATAAATCCCCGGCGATATATTCGCCTTGCGTCAAGTAAACAGAACCAACCAAGCCCTGGCGCCCGCCGGGGCTTTTTGTGCCTGCGTCCTTCACACGACGCACAAACCACAGAGCCTTACGGGATGAGTCTATTGGGGACGGCAGCGTGTCGCCTCTGTGGGCTGCCAGTACCCGTGTGAACTCTAGGCTCATCGCCATAAGGACGACACATCATGAGCAACGTTGCTTTAAAAAATGTCAGACGTAAAGCAAGAGAAATTGGAAGCCATCAGTGCCTGTACTGCATCACATTCAGCCATGGATTAATGAAAATCGGCAGAGCATCAAATGCCGAAAGAAGACTAAACCAGCTCCTCAACCATGGCTTGATGGATGATTTGGTCGTAGACGCCATTTTCATCCAGGTTCCTGCGGGGAGAAATCTTGCCAAGGCAGAATCTGACGCTCTTCGCTTGGTTGGTAGTGCCACGGAGAAGCGTGGAGAAGAAATTTTTGACTGCATAGAAATTGAAGACGTCAAGGGGATGCTCCTAGGAGCGGCAGAAAACTCCCCCGATGAAATGGTTAGGCCTACCCCTCAGGACTTTCACGAAATAGCCAGTTCATCTGGGATGTATCGATCGCTTCTGCATTGTGCATATGAGAAATCTCTCAGTCTCGGTATGCGAGAGAGGTCGGAGGAAATCAAGTATATCCTCGATAATGGTACTGATGAGCAAATAAACCACTTCATGAATCAGATGCAGCTCAAGCTGGACGTGGCATAAGCAAACGGGGGTCAATCTGACCACCCCTCACGATCCAGGTCCGCATGCTCGAGGATCAGATGCAACTGCGCCTGCTTGCGTGACCGTATTGCTCACGGTGGCTGGCAAGTCCGTCCGCCGTGAGCTCAGCACCGCTTATTCAATGAGGCACTCATGGCAGCACCTAAAGGCAACCAGTTCTGGAAAGCCAGGACCAAGCACGGCCGCGACAAGCTATTCGCCAGTGCCGACCTGCTTTGGGAAGCCTGCTGCGAATATTTCCATTGGGTGGAGAAGCACCCGCTGTGGGAGTCCAAGGCGTTCCACAATCAGGGGGAAGTCGTGATGGCGACTATCCCGAAGATGCGGGCAATGACTCTGGACGGGCTTTGCCTGTTTCTCGACATCGACCCGACGACCTGGCGCGAATGGCGTTCCGACGATGATTTTTCCCCGGTCATAACGCGAGCAGAGGCCGTGATCCGAGACCAGAAGTTCTCTGGCGCCGCAGCCGACCTACTGAACGCGAACATCATCGCCCGCGACTTGGGACTGAGCGACAAGCAGCAGACCGAGCACTCCGGCGAGATCAAGACCACCGCCCCGACGATCAACATCACGAGGGAATGATGAGTGACGATGCCGCCCTCAACGTCAGGCTTCACAAGCGACAGGGGGAGGCGTTCGACTCAGAGGCCACCGAGATACTCTACGGCGGCGCAGCCGGCGGCGGGAAGTCTCACCTAATGCGCGTGGCCGCCATCATCTGGTGCGCCGAGATCGCGGGCCTGATGGTCTACATCTTCCGCCGGCTGTCCGACGACCTCGAGAAGAACCACCTCTACGGCCCGGGCGGCTTCTTCGAGCTGCTCGCCCCGTGGTTCAAGACGGGGTGGGCCAAGTACAACGGCTCGAAGCACTACATCGAGTTCTGGAACGGCTCGCGCATCTTCCTGGCTCACTGCCAGCACGAGAAGGATAAGTTCAAGTACCAGGGCGCTGAGATCCACGTCCTGTTGATGGACGAGCTGACGCACTTCACCGAGAGCATCTACCGCTACCTGCGCGGTCGCCTGCGCTTGGGCGCACTGGAGGTGCCTGAGAAATACCGGGGCATGTTCCCTCGCGCTATTTGCGGATCGAACCCGGGCGGTGTGGGCCACAACTGGGTGAAGTACGCATTCGTCGACGCAGCCCGCCCGATGGACGTGCATAGGGCGGCGAAAGCCGATGGCGGCATGCTGCGCCAGTACATCCCTGCGCGCCTCAACGACAACCCGTCGCTGCTCGACAACGACCCCGACTACATCGACCGCCTGGAGGGCTTGGGCAACCCCGCCCTGGTCAAGGCGATGAAGGATGGCGACTGGAACATCGTGTCCGGCGGCGCCTTCGATGACGTCTGGCATGAGGCGCGGCATGTCGTGCCGCGCTTCGCCGTGCCGTCCAGCTGGTACGTGGATCGCTCGTTCGACTGGGGGTCGACACATCCCTTCTCTGTCCTCTGGCATGCCGAGGCAGATGGCACCGAGGTAGCACTGGAGGACGGGCGCACCTTCTGCCCGCCCAAGGGCTCGATCATCGTCTGCCATGAGTGGTACGGCGCCAAGGGGCCGAACGAGGGCCTGAAGCTGTCGGCGCCTGAGATCGCCAAAGGCATCAAGGACCGCGAGGCATCGCTGCGTGAGGGTGACTGGTTACCCGCGTCGATCAAACCAGGCCCCGCCGACAACCAGATCAGCAACGTCAACGAGTCCGGCAGCGACAGCGTGGCGAAGAAGATGGAGGCGGAGGGGGTCAAGTGGACTGAGTCGGACAAGAAGCCTGGATCGCGGGTGAACGGTCTTGAACTGATCCGCACCCGCCTGAAGGAGGCTGCCAAAGAGGCGCCCGAGGAGCCGGCGCTCTACTTCATGGACCACTGCCGCAACATCATCGCCCATCTGCCGGTACTGCCGCGTAGCGAGCGCAATCCGGACGACATCGACACTACCGCTGAAGATCACGACTACGACGCCCTGCGCTATCGCGTGATGCGCAAGCGTCCCAATGCCGGAATGCGCCGGATCAGAGGACTCGCCTGACTATGCCCGTCACCACGACACACCCCCAATACGACGACAAGCTCACCGATTGGGAGCTGATGCGCGATAGCCTCGAGGGCGAGGGGGCGATCAAGGCCGCGGGCGCCGGCTACCTGCCGAAGACCAGTGGCCAACTGGCCCTCGAGCACCAGGCGAAAACCGACGAAAGCGCGATGCTGTCGCTCGACGAGGCCCGGGAGATCTACCAGTCCTACAAGCGGCGCGCCCAATACCCGCTGTGGGTGAAGGACTCACTGCGTACGATGATGGGGCTTGTGTCTCGCCAGGAACCCGAGATTAACCTACCGACCTCCCTGGCCTCCCTTCAGGACGAGGCCACGGCCGATGGCTTCCCGCTCAAGACGCTGTTTCTTCGCTCAGTGCTGGGTCTGCTGGCCTATGGCCGACAACCTCTACTCGCTGACTGGGATGGCGACGGCCGACCCTATGTGGCCCTCTACGGCGCGCTCGACGCCATCAACTGGCGCGAAGCTGATGTCGATGGGCGTCGCGACCTGGTGCTGAGCGTGCTGCGCGAGGCCGTACACCAGGGTGACGAGTTCAGTCACGACAGTGAGGCCCGCTACCGAGTGCTCGACCTCAACGAGGGTCGATACCGGGTGCGTCTGCTGGATGAGCATGGTGAAGCAGTCGGCGAGGAAGACATGCCGGGCACTAACCAGGCGCCGCTCGACTTCATCCCCCTGGTCTTCTTGGGCAGCACCGACAACAACGCCGACACCGACGAGATTCCGCTGCTGACCATGGCGAAAGCAGCGTTGAAGTCATACCAGCTCTCGGCGGACTACTACACCAGCCTCCATTACACCTCGCATCCCCAACCGTGGATCGCCGCGGACCTGGGCGAGGACGAGCAATTCAGTGTCAGCGGCCCCATGGCCGCCTGGAATGTGGGCAAGGACGGCAAGGTCGGGTATCTGGAATTCCAGGGTGCTGGCATCGAGGCCAACCGCACAGCGATGCAGGACCAGCGAAACACCGCGTTGGAGGCTGGGGCCAGAGTGATTGATGCAGGGGCCGACGAGTCCGGCGAGGCCCGCAAGGCCCGCCAGAGCGATCAACACACCAGCCTGTACAGCGTCGTGGTTACCGCGGCCGAGGGCATTGAGCAGCTGCTTCGCTACTTCGGCCGCTGGCTGAACCTGCCGCAGGCCGACATTGATGCCATCGCGTTCAAGGTCGAGCCCGAATTCACCAAGGCCGAGATCGATGCCGCAATGATGGGCATCGTTCGCGATCTGCGCCTGGCCGACGAGGTGCCGCAGGCGGTGCTGTTCGAGTCGTTGCGCAAGGCCGGGGTCACCAATCTCGCCGACCAGGACCTGTTGGCCCTGCTCGATGGTCAGGTAACCGACGATGAGTGATCGTGAGGACGCACAGCGCCGGATCGTCACCGCTCTGGCGCAGCATGTCTCATACCTGCACCGCACCGGCACAGCGCACGTCAATAAGGCGCTGGCGATCATCGACGAAATGAGCGCCGAGCTTCCTCGGGAGATCGGCGAGCGCCTCGACAACCTGACGCCTGCCGAGCTCCAGGCGTTCGCCCGGGGCCGCTACCACACGACTCGGCTCAAGGGGTTGCGCGACGCAATCGACCGCTGGGTCTCGACGCTTGGCGAGCGCATCAAGTCCATGAGTCTCAAGGAGCTGGCGGCCCTAGCCGATCAGGAGGCGGGATACGTCCGCGACCTCATCGCCCAGGCGGTAGAGGGCGAGATCCCGCCGGCTCCTGCTGTGGCATCGGCCGCTCTCTCCCGACCGGTGATGGGGGAGTTCGTCGAGGACATGCTGGCCGACATCGGACCGGCCACCCGCAACCGGGTCTACAGCACCATCCGCCAAGGCGTCAGCGAGGGCCAGAGCAACAGCCAGATCATCCGGGCCCTGCGCGGGACACCGGCGCTCAAGTACCGCGACGGCGTGCTGCAGACGACGCGCAACAACGTCGACAACGTGGTTCGCACGGCCCGGCAGCACATGAGCAACGAGGCCTACCGGGGGACCTACAACGCCCTGGGCGTCACGCATGTGGTCTGGGTGGCTCAGCTTGAGGGCCGGACCTGTCGCCGCTGTGCCCCGCTGGACGGTCGGCGCTGGAAGATCGACGAGCCGCACCCGGAACCGCCGCTTCATCACCGATGCCGATGCAGCCTGGCGCCCTCCCTCGACGGCGACATCATGGGCCAGCGGCCCTACGTGCGCGCCCTTAAGGTCAAGGGGCGCGACGACCAGGCCAAGTTCCGCAGCATCGGCAGCATGACCAAGAAGCAGCGCGAAGCTGCCGGCCTTGAGGTTGGTCAGGTTAGCGCAGGCACCACATACGCCGACTGGTTCGCGAGCCAGAGCGCCCGGTATCAGCGCGAATGGCTGGGAGACCGGCGCTACCGCCTCTACAAAGAGGGCGGCTACAGCCTGGACCGATTCACCGATCCTCGGCAACGCGAGTACACGCTGGACGAGTTGAGAGCACGCGACCGCGAGACATTCGCCGAGGTGTTTGGCGAGGCGGCATGAGGTAGGCTGACAGCATGACCCCAGCCGATCCCGATTTCATCACCTGGTGGCGACTGTGGCGCCTGCTGCAGTCCGGCAGCGGAACGCTCGCCGACCAACTCCAGGCCCGCCTCTGCTGGAACCTCTCTTTCGAGGTTCGACGCCGCCTAGGCGATTTCGAAGACTGACCAACAATTTTATTCAAAGCCCCGCCATTGAGCGGGGTTTTTTAATGGCTGCTCGCCAGGCGGGCGGCCTCAACGCGCTCAAGGAGCACAACACCATGCCACTGGAAATCGACTTCTCTGAACTCGGCATCGAGCTGGAAGAAGACAAGGCCAAGGCTCTCAAGGAGGCGCTGGACGCCAAACATGAGGAAGCGCTCAACAGCGAGGTCAGCGGCCTCAAGTCAAAGCGCGACCAACTGCTCGAATCACAGAAAACGCTCAAGTCTCAGCTCAAGCAATTCGAGGGGCTGGACCCCGAGCGGGCCCGCAGGCTCGAGCAGCAGCTGGCCGAGAACGAGGAGGCCCAGCTGATCGCCGACGGCAAGCTCGACGAGGTGCTGAACAAGCGCACAGAGCGGATGCGGGAAGGCTATGACCGCCAGCTGAGCGAGGCTCAGCAGACCGCAGAGAGCGCCAAGGCGTTCGCCGACAAGTTCCGCGGCCGGGTCATGAGCGACGAGATCCGAACTGCGGCCGCCGAAGTCGGCATCGTGGACTCGGCTGTTCAAGACGCAGTCTACCGCGCAAGTTCGCTGTTCGAAGTCGATGACGAGGGCAACGTTGTGCCCCGAGAGGAGGCCGGTCTGGATGCAGACGGCAAGCCTCTCACCCCTTCCGCATGGCTTGAGTCCATGCGAGAGAAAGCTCCGCACTGGTTCCCGCAGCCCAAGGGGTCAGGGGCGCCGGGTGGCGGAGGTGGTTCCTCAGCGCCAAGGGCGTGGAAGGACGCGAAGTCTACCGCCGAAAAGGTGGAAATCCTGAAACGCAAGCAAAACCAATGAGGTAGCGCCCTATGGCACTCTCTGATATGAAAGTCTTCAACGACTTCCTGTACTCGGCAGCCACCGAGACCATCCGCCAGCAGATCGAACTGTTCAACGCCGCCACCGGCGGTGCTCTGCAGCTCCAGCAGGCGGGCAACGTGGGCGATTTCGCTCACGAGGCCTCCTACAAGGCCATCGCCAACCTGATGCGTCGTCGCAACGCCTACGGCACCGGCGCCGTCAGCCCGACCACTCTGGCCCAGATGGACCATGTGGCGGTGAAGATCGCCGGCGGCACCTCCCCGGTGGAGTTCCAGCCGCAGCAGTTTCAGTGGATCCAGCGTCAGCCCGAAGAGGCCGGTGTGGTGATCGGCGAGCAGGTCGCTCGAGGCGTCATCGCCGATGAGGTGAACACCGCCATCCTGGCCCTGCAGACCGCGATGATTGGCAACTCCGCCGTGGCGCATGACGCCACCGCCGGCACTCTGAATCTGAACGCCCTCAACAAGGGCGCCGGCAAGTTCGGCGATCGCATGATGGACATCATGGTCTGGGTGCTCCACTCCAAGCCGATGACCGACCTGTTCGACGGCGCCCTGACCAACGGCAATCAGCTGTTCGAATTCGGCACCGTGCGCGTCACCCAGGATGGGTTCGGCCGCCGGTTCGTGATGACCGACTCTCCTGCGCTGTACGAGGCCGATGGTGGCGGTGCTGGCACCGACCACTATCACACCCTTGGCCTGGCCGAAGGCGCCGCGGTTGTCGAGGACAACAACGACTACTACGCCACCGTCGAGGAGAAGACCGGCGACGAGAACATCCGCCGGATCTTCCAGGCCGAGTACACCTACAACCTCGGCCTCAAGGGCTACTCCTATGGCGGCACCAAGTCGCCCGACGACGCCACCATCGGCACCGGCGGGAACTGGTCGCAGATCGCCAGCGATGTTAAGGACACCGCCGGCGTGATTATTACCAGCTTGTAACGCCGGAATAGTCTTTTTATTGCGAATGCACCTCGCTATAATGGCCGGGCATGGCTTTATGGCGAGGTGCGCAATGGAAGAGGCGAGAAAGTCCGCGAAGTCGAATGGCGAGACCACCTACGTATCCGAAAGGGTCTGCTCAAGGGGTCATGAGCCCATCCGGTATGCCAGCAATGGCATTTGTGTTGCATGCGATACGCTGATCTATGCGCCTCGCAGAAGGGCAAAAAACCCGAAGCCGCGCAAGAAAGCGATTGGGATTTGTGACCACTGCGGGGCCAGCTTCACTAAAACCAACAACGCCAATCGGTACTGCTCTATGGAGTGTCGATTCTGGTCGAAGGTGAATGTTGGCGCCGAATCCCAGTGCTGGGAGTGGACGGGCGCGAAGACCGCTGATGGCTATGGGTCTTTCAAGTCCGGAAGCGGAAAGATGGGCGTCAATGTAGGGGCGCACCGGCACTCTTATGAGATGACTCACGGCGAGATCGGCGGTGGCGAAACCCTTGTTTGCCACCACTGTGACAATCCCGGGTGCGTAAACCCGTCTCACCTCTTCTTGGGCGAGGCTCTCGACAATCGAGCCGACGCCTCCAGGAAGGGGCGCCTAGATCACTTCGAGGGGCATAGTCACGCATTCCCTGCCGAAGGCATCCAGAAGATCAAGGCGATGCGTGATAAGGGAATGAGCCAGCAGGCTATAGCCGACGAGCTTGGCGTAAGCCAGCCAACCATCAGCAAGTACCTGATAGATGCCGGCATTCGGGCACGGCCATCCTTCTGGAAGGACGCTCACCGGGAGAAAGAGGTTATCGCGATGCTGAGAGCCGGGGCAGGAGTCACAGAGACTGCGCGAGAGCTTGGGGTCTCGTACCGATACGTTCGACATCTAAAGCAGGAATAACCCAGGCGGGCGCCCATGCGGCGCCCTTCTTTTTGGTCGATAGGAGTCAGCCATGCACCTGATCTACACCACGCGCCGCCGCGGCTTCGAGCCCGGGCGGCAGTACCGCAATCCCCGCTTCTTCGCCGGCGCCGACAAGGCCGCCACCAGCGTCACCGTCGAGGGCCATCACCCCGACGTGGTCGCCGCCTACGAGGCCGCCGGCATCGAGGTCGAGGTGATCGGCGCCGAAGAACCGCGTCCGGACGATGCCGAGTCCGACGAGCGGGCCCGCCGCGCCGAACTGATGGACGCAATCGAGCACGCCACCGGCAAGCGCCCCGGCGCCAACACCAAGACCGAGACCCTGGAGCAGCGGATGGCCGAGATCGAGTCCGGCAGCCAGGACGAAGACGGGCAGGAGTAACCCATGGCCACCTACGTCACCGTTCACGATGTCGACACCAAACTGGGCGCGGGCTGGGAAGGCACGGGCGACAAGACGCGCGCCGTGCTGGATGCCAACACCTGGCTCACCGCCAAGCGGGCCCGGCTCGCCGATCCTGTCGACGATGACGTGGTCATGGCCGGCGCCCTGCTGGCCCAGGAGGCGGCGAATGGCCGGCTCTACGCCGACACCGACGGCGCCGTGAAGCGCGAGCGGGTCAGGGCCGACACCGTCGAGGTGGAGACCGAGTACCAGGACGGCGCCCAGGCGCAGACCGGCGCGCTGTCGATGATCTCCGACCTGCTGGCCCCGTACCTTCCGAAGACCAACGGGGTCACCATCCTCAAGAGGTTGTGATGGGCTACATCCAGGATAAGATCAACGCCAAGGTGCCCAAGGCGTTCGACGGCAAGCTGAGTGACGCCGTGCGGCCCTTCACTGGCTCCCGCACTGTCGTTTCGGGCGAGTTCGACCCTATCGAGGGAACCTATCCCGAGACGAGCGTGACCTACACCGGGCGCGGCGTGTTCGGCGACTACTCCACCGCCGAGATCGACAATCAGCACATTCTGCGTACTGACGTAGAGCTATCTGGCGTGCTCCAGAATGAGCTGATCATGGACGCTGACCATGCCCTGGCCACACCCAAGATCAATGACACCATCAACGGCATGCTGGTGGTCAACGTTGGGCAGGACCCCGCCAAGGCCACCTGGACGATTCAGCTCAGGAGACCGTAAACTGAATTGGAACAAGCGGCTACAATAGCTACACCACCTCTACCTGGCGGTTACAGAATGAGCGATGACAACGAGTTGCTGGATCAATTTGCCGTTGAGGCGATGAAGTCTCTGGTCACGGCCGAGGGCGTAGAGCTTCTCAGCTCCGACACCCGGCATCGGGCAGCGATTGCAAGAACCGCGTACAGCATCGCGGCGGAGATGTTGAAAGAGCGGGAGTTGGCTCACAAAGAGCAGGAATGGTCCGCTATCAACGTTCACGATCTCGTCAAGCGCGCAAAGACCAAGTCTTTCCTCCGTCACTTTGGCATATCCACCGTTGCTCAAGCCGTGAAGCTATCCCACCAGGAGCTACGCAGAACGGAGGGAGTTGGCGTGGCCCTCATTGAGGACTTACAGCAAGCTTTGGAACCTTACGGTGGCTTACGATCACGCTAGGGCCTGCCGCTACTTGCCCAGCCGACGTGCTGGGTTTTTTACGCCTGGAGAAAAAATGACGACGCGCAAGGGATGGTCCAAATCACTTTCCGGTTTCGCTCGGCAGGTAGAGCGCGACCTGACCGACATGCAGAAGCGCGTGGCTACCGAAGCCTTGCAGATGGTAATCCTTGGCTCTCCCGTTGACTCTGGCGCTTTTCGAGGCAATCACCGGGTCTCTGTGGGCAGCCCTGACACCAGCTTCGACGAATCTGCGGGCGCCTCGCAGCCGCCCAAAGGCGGCATGGATAACGAGACCTTCAATCGCGAGGCCGCGAAGATCGCGCCCATGCACGTCCCGTTCACGGTGATCTATATCCAGAACAACCTCCCATATGCCGAGCGCATCGAAGTCGGCAGTTCTGACCAGGCCGGCGAAGGTGTCTATGCCGTGGCGGCCAACACTCTGCGCGAAAAGTATGGGGGCTGATCATGGGATTCGACGAGATCCGCATCGCTATCGAGTCGCGCATGGTGGCATGGGATGGCGTGCCCGTGGCATTCGACGGCGCCCCCAACGGACCGAGCGTGGATGCGGCCATCGCCAACCAAGAACCCTGGGTGAGGCTGACCATCCAGCACGGCGACAGCTTCGTCGCTGGTCTCGGCTCCGAGCCCTGCATTCGCCGCCCTGGGCTGATCATGTGCCAGGTGTTCACCAAAGATAACCAGGGCAGCCGGCAGGCGTACCAAGTCGCCGACTCCCTGGCTGCGCACCTGCAGTTCTGGCGTACTGGCCACCTCGAAACACTCGCCTCCTCAGTGCAGCGCGTAGGCCCCTCTGACGGCTGGTATCAACTGAACGCATCGACGCCCTTCCGCGTCGGCTAAACCGCCCCACCGCCCACCTCCGAGCCGCCTTGAGCGGCTTTTTTCATGCCTGGAGAAAAATCATGTCCAGCGGTGCATCTATAGCTACATTCATCGTGGAAGAGACAACCCCCGGGGAAACGCCCGATCCGGCGACCTGGGACACTCTGCGCCTCACCGGCAACACCCTGACGCCCAACGTCTCCACCGAGGTCTCTGCTGAGATCCGCGAGACGCGCATGCAGGGCGGCGGCATCATCACCAGCCTCGACTACTCCGGTGACCTGGCCGGCGAGATGAGCGCGGGCACGTTCGACAAGCTGCTCGAGGCGGCCTTCTACGGCACCTGGGCGACCGATGTGCTGGAGATTGGTGCTGATCGTCATACCTTCACCATCGTGAAGGCATTCAAGGACATTGGCGTCTACTCAACCTTCAAGGGCGTGCACATTGGCGCCATGCAGCTCGACATCCCCGAAGAAGGCAAGGTGACCTGTAGCTTCACTGGCATGGGCCTCGGCTATGAGGACGGCGAGGCCGACCCGACCGCTGCTGGCACCGTGAATCCTCAAACAACCACCGTGGCGATGGGCTCGGCCACCAGTGTGGGCGACATCCTGGTCGACGGCGCTACGCTGGCTGGCGAGGCCTGCATCAGCGCCCTGTCCATGTCCATCGACAACACGCTGCAAACCCAACGCTGCCTCGGCAAGGCCGGTCCCGGCGCCCTGATTGCCACGTCGGCCAACGTCTCAGGCTCGCTCACCATGGCCTGGAGCAAGGCGGCCTGGAACCAGTGGAAGAAGATGCTGACCCGCGAAGCCATCGGTGTTTCCTTCCCTCTGACCGATGCCGCTGGCAACAGCTACACCTTCGAGCTGCCCGAGATCGAGATCGATGGCGAGCTGCCGGATGGTGGTAACGAAGACATCGTGCAGGTGTCGCTCAACTACACCGCCAAGAACACTCCCATCAAAGTCACCCGCGTGCTGGTATAAGGAATCCCCGATGGCTTTCAATGCAGAGCAGAACGATCCCGCCAAGATCGATGGCGGCGCCTGGGTAGAATTGCGCGGAGCCAAGTGGCTGATTGCCCGCTCAGGCAACGCCGCATACCGCGAGGAGCTTGAGGCTCTGCGCACCAACCTGCCCGAGTCACAAGCGGAGCGCATGGAGGCTGAGGCGCGGGCTCTGGCGAAGGGCATCCTTCGAGGCTGGGAAGATGTCGTCGATCGCAATGGCGACCCTATCCCCTTCACGGTGGCCAATGCCACGCGCGTGCTGCTCGACAACGATGACCTGGCCGTTGAGCTTGCCCAGGAATCGCGCCGGCGTGAGCACTTCCGCAGGGAGGATATTGCCGAACAGGGAAAAAAGCCGCGGCAGCGCTCAAGTACCGACTGACAGCAGCCGGGCGAGAAACCAAGCTCGCCACGATCGCAAAGGCGCTCAATCTCTCGAGACAGGTTGAGCCTCCCGAGATCGACGAGCGCTGCGCCTTCTGGCTGCATCTGTTTGACCTTCTCTCCCCTTCAAGGCCTGCCGGCTTCGGCACCATCCAACCCATACCGTTGTCTGAGATGGCTGCCTTGCGCCAGATGATGGTGCTACCCTGCTCAGCGGATGAATTCATCTCTGTCATTCGGGAGATGGACTGGGCATACATGGAAAGCAGGAGTTAGCCCCGCCGCAGCGGGGCATCTCAAAGGGAAGTTATCCGCTAACAGACGACAGCAGAGCTTCCTCTAATAAGCCGTTGGGGATACATGTGGTCGCTTTCCCATCTGAGTTGGCGGGGAAAGACTGAGTTTCGCCAGAGCTGAAAGAAATGCTCTCTTGCGACGACGCCGGCATCCCGCCGGCAGCGCTTGCTACCTGAGTGCCGCGCGTGAGGGTGTAGCGGGTGTTTGCGGTGACCTTGGTGGATCGTTCACTGGCTTCTTCAAGAACCAAGTTTATTCGGCCGTCAAGGCTCATGCTTCGGTTAAATCTGTAGAGCGCACCATCACTCATAACCTCATACTGGACGCTCTTCCTGGACGCTGGAAACCTGTATGTCCGCTCGCCGCGTGCATTTTTAACGTAAGACTCGACCATTCCGCAGTCTACGTATTTCTCGGGGTCTGCCGAAAAGCTGATATTAATCAGGCCAGACTCCTTATCTATATTGTTGATCACGAAAAAACTGCTGCTGATAGCCGGCACTGTTCTTGACCAGACTTCCTCTTTTGGGCTGTCGATGAGAATTGAATTATCGGTCGCATAGGAACTGTACGAAGGGGGCGTGTAATCCACTCTTCCTGCGCACCCGGCAAGAAGCAACACCCCGGTAAGAAAGGCTGTCCTGCTGAAGTTCATTTTTTATTCCCGTTTCTCGGATCGGAGAAAGACACTTACATCATGTCCGCAAGCGTGAGCAACGACTAACGTTAAGCGCGCCCAGGCAGCAGGACCCTCTCGCAATATGGAGTAATCATGTACTCATCTCGCCTTGAATTGGTTGTCGACAGCCGAAGCGGGGAGCGCTCCTTGTCGCGCATCGAGCGCAAGCTGGAGAGCGTGGATCGCCAAGGGCAGAAGAGCCAGCGCTCCCTCTACAACATCGGCAAGGCTGTCAGACTGGCCAGTGGTGCAGCGGTGGGCCTTGGCGCAATAGGCGGCGCCATGGGCGCCATGGCGAACTACGCCTCGAATGCCGCCGTCGAGATCGAGCGCATGGCCGGCCTGGCCAACACCAGTGTAGAGAGCTTCCAGCGCATGACCTATGCCGCTGGTCAGCACAACATCGAACAGGAAAAGGTCTCAGACATCCTCAAGGATGTGAATGAGCGGGTAGGCGAGTTCCTGCAAAGCGGCTCCGGTGAGATGGCCGACTTCTTCGACAATATCGCCCCCAAGATTGGCGTCACCGCTGAGCAGTTTCGCAACCTGTCTGGCCCCCAGGCGCTCCAGCTCTACTATGACAGCCTCGAGAAAGCGGGGCTGAACCAGCAAGAGATGACGTTCTACATGGAGAGCATGGCTGACGAAGCCACCTCTCTGATTCCTCTGCTTCGCAACGGCGGCGAGGAGTTCCGACGGCTTGGTGATGAGGCGCAGAAGAGCGGCCGCATCCTCTCGAGACTGGAGATCGACCGGCTCAAGGACATCAAATCGGAGTTCTCCGACCTTGGGGCGCTGTTGACGACCGAAACATCGCGCGCGGTGTCTCAGTTCGACAACTTGATGAAGTCCTCCCTGGAGGGGATTGCCGGCGGCGTCGAGTACCTGGCGCAGCGCTTCAACGTCCTCATGGATACGTTTCGCAATGCTGACGAGATGCGCAGCCTGGTGGCGATCAATGAGGAGATCGAGGTACTTGAGGACCGGCTGAACAGAGGAGTGGGCTCTGGCAGCGGCGCCTTGGGCACCGGCACCTTGGGCGCCGAGATCCGAGCGGCAGCGGGGAAGACAGAGGACGATATTGCCGAGCTGAGCAAGCTCTACGCCCGGCGCGACGAGCTGCTGTCAGGCATGGAGAGCACAGAGCCGCCGCCCCCCAGCGGGCTCTCCCTCCCTCGCCTGCCTGATCTGGAGGCTGCCGCAGGCGGAGCGTCCGCCCTGGCCAAGGCCGAAAGTGATGCCACCCGGGAGAGCGAGCGCCTGGCCCTGGCTCAGCAAGTGCTACTGGACCGGATCCGCCCTCTTGAGGCATCGCAACGCCAGTATGCGGCAGACAAAGACCTTCTGACCCAGTACGCCCAGCGGGAAAACCTGAGCGTCATGGAGACCGCCGCGCTCTATGACGACCTGGACAACGCCTACAGGAATGCCGGCAGCGCGGCAGAGGCCTACGGCTTCACCGCCTCAAAAGCCATGAAGGACGTGGACACCTTAGGCCAGCAGGCTGGCGACACCATCGCCAGCGCCTTCGGCAACGCCTTGATGGCTGGAGAAAACCTGAGGGGGACGGTCGCAGCTCTGGCTGAAGACCTGGCGGCATTGGCGACCAGAGAGCTGATAACCAAGCCCTTGGCCGCTGCCATCGGCGGGGCCTTTGGTGGAGGGGGCGGCAGCGCAATTGCCGGAGGGTTCACAGCTGCCATCAATTACGGCGGGTACGCAGACGGCGGCTACACCGGGCCGGGCGGCAAGAATGACCCGGCGGGCATCGTGCATGCCGGTGAGTACGTGGTGAAAAAGTCGGTGGTCGATCAGCCAGGCGTCCTGCCTATGCTCGAGCGCCTCAACAACATGCCCGGCTACGCCAATGGCGGCCTGGTGGGCGGTAGCGCATCGTCCTCGATGGCCCCGCAGATCACCTACGCCCCGCAGATCACAGTTGAAGCCCAGCCAGGCGCCACACAGCAAGATGCAGAACGCCAGGCTGATGCCTTCAAGCGTGCCAACAAGGCCCAGTTCGCTCAGTTCATCATCGAGCAGCAGCGCCCCGGCGGGCTGCTCGCCAAGAGGTAACCCATGGAGATCGACTTCCTCCCCGATATTGGCCGGGAGCCTGACTATGGGCTGACCGGCGGCGGCTCGTTTGCTGTGGATGCGGTGAGCTTTGGTGATGGGTACGAGCAGCGTCGCCCCGCCGGTATCAACTCCTCCAGGCGAGAGTGGACCGTGACGTGGAGCCTCATCACCCAAGAGCAGATGGAGCGCTTGCGGGACTTTCTGCTGGAGCGCCGGGGCGTTTACGCCTTCCTATGGCAGGTCTCCGGAGAGCCCGAGGCATGGCGTGTGGCCTGCAAAGAGCACCCAAAGGTCACCGTAGACACCTTTAAGCGGCACACCCTGACAGCCACTTTCATCGAGGACTTCGGGCTATGAGCCAGGTCATCGCTTCCGACACCCAGCGCCTGGAGCAGGACGCGATCGTCACCATGTTCGAGCTAGATGCTCGCAACTATGGCGACGGCATTCTGCGATTCGCACCCTACCCAGTCGACGGCGGTCCAGTTCGGTTCAATGGCTACGAGTACCAGCCGGTGCCGATCAAGGCCGCCGGCTTCGAGTGGAACGGCCAGGGCACCCTGCCCCGGCCGACGCTTACGGTCACCGCCATGGAGCTCGCGTTTCTGTCGCTGGTGATCAGTGCCGACGACCTGGTCGGCGCCCCGGTCAAGCGCCTGCGCACCTACCGCCGACACCTGGATGACGGCACAGCGCCCGACCCAGAGGCCTTGTTCCCGATCGACTACTACGTGATCGAGCGCAAGGCCTCGCAGAACCGCCGGCAGATTCAGTTCGAGCTGTCGGTGCAGATGGACCAGGAAGGCCGGATGATTCCCCACCGGCAGATCCTGCGAGACTCGTGCACGCACCGTTACCGCTGGTGGGATGGCACCCAGTACCGCTACGAGGGCGTAACCTGCCCCTATTCTGGCTCCGGCGAGTGGGAGGCTGATGGGTCAGATGCCCTGCCCGGCATGGGGCGCGATGTGTGCGGCAAGCGGTTGAGCGACTGCCGGTTGAGGTTCGGGCAAGCGGGCGTTCTCCCGACGCGGGCCTTCCCGGGCGTAGGCCGGGTGAGATGATTCAAAAGTTGCCAGGCTTAGCCCCTGCATCAGAGAGAAGACGCTCTCGCTCTAACTCCACGAAATCAATCAGTTCGGAAATGCTCATCTCAGCGCCATCCTCTGGAAAAGACATGGTGAACGCCCAGTGGACACCAGCATCATTGAGGTAATTAGCCTCGACGATGCCCCCTCTACCAGGCTCAACAATGCAAACCTTCTTTAACTCCCACTTGCTCATGCCGAATCCTTCATTTGGTTGTGAGTGTTCCCTATCTTTAGCATCGGGTGATGACGCAACCAATGCCATTAGTCGACTGTCTGAGTTCGAATCATAATGAGGCGCTAATACGCGCCGAAGCCCTGGCCGCCTATCCAAATGAGGCTGTGTGGTTGATCACCGACCACGGCTGCCGGCAGGTAGCCAATGTGGCAGACGCCCCCCGAACCACCTTCGCCATTGCCAAGCGCGATATGGCAGCGGCCACCGCCCAGGGTCTGCGGGCCATTGTTCACTCACACCCGGACTACCCGGACTGCCCCAGCGAGGCCGACATGCGCGGCCAGATTGCCTCGGGCGTTCCGTGGGGGATCGTGGCCACCGATGGCAACGCCACGACACCCGTTCGCTGGTGGGGCGGCGGCGACCGGCCGGAGCTTATCGGCAGGGGCTTCGTCCACGGCGTGACCGACTGCTACGCCCTGATCCGCGACTACTACGCGATGGAACTGGGCATCGATCTTCCCGAGTTTCCTCGCTCGTGGGAATGGTGGCTCAAAGGGCAAGACCTCTACCGCCAGGGTTTCGAGCAGGCGGGGTTCCGCGTTATCGAAGCGGACAAGGCCATGCCCGGCGATATGTGGTTCGCCCAGCTTCGCAGCGACGTGCCCAACCATGGCGGCGTCCTGGTCGAGAACGGGCTATGCCTGCACCATCCGTCTGGCCGGCATCCTGTCGACCCCACCCGGCTCTCGCGCCGTGACCCGGCCGCCCGCTGGCTCCCCTACATCACCCACTGGCTCCGTCACACGTCGAGGGACTGATGAAAACGCTCTATCTGCATGGCTTTCTTGGGGCTCGCTTCGGCGAGTCCTTTTCGTTGGACGTCCGTGATCCTGCCGAGGCCATCCGTGCGCTGCTGATCCAAATTCCCGGGCTCGAAGCTGTCATCCGTGATGGCGACTGGCATGTCGTGCGCGGCCCCCTCGATGGCGGCGTGTCGCTCGACGAAGAAGGTTTGATGGTCGGCATGGATGACGAAACCGAGATTCATCTGCTCCCGGCGGTCGCCGGAGCTGGGGGCGATGGTATCTGGCAGACCATTGCGGGCGCCGTCCTGATGGTTGCCAGCTTCTGGGCTGGCCCCGTTTTCGGGCCCGGGATGTTCAATGCCGGCCTGGCTCTTGCCTTGGGTGGAGTCGCACAGATGCTGTCGCCCACCCCGCAGACAGGCGACTACGGCGAGCGGGAGCGACCCGACGAGCGCCCTTCTTTCCTGTTCGATGGACCCACCAACACCAGCACCCAGGGCCTCCCGGTGCCGGTGATCTACGGCCGCGTGAAGGTCGGCAGTGTTGTGGCATCTGCCGGCATGACTGCTGAGGAGCTGGACGAATGACCGATCTGGTTGTCTATGGCGCGAAAGGCGGCAAGGGCGGCGGCGATGAAGCCCGCACTCCCCGCGAGGCGCCCAACACCCTTCGCTCCACCTCCAAGGCCAGGATCATCGACGTGCTGGGCGAGGGGCCGATTGTCGGCCTGACCAATGGCCTCAAGAGCATCTATCTGGATGAGACGCCGCTGCAGGACGAGGGTGGCGACTTCAACTTCCAAGGCGTGACCGTTCACACCCGCACTGGTGAGCCTGATCAGTCGCACATCGCCGGCTTTGCTGCGGTGGAGACTGCCAACGATGTATCGACCGAGGTGACCAACGCCACACCAGTCGTTCGCACCGTCACCAACCCGGAGGCCGATGCCGCTCGCGTTACCGTCCAGGTGCAGGCGCTCAGCTATCAGAACGTCGAGAATGGCGATCTGCTGCCCACCGAGGTGGCGGTGGCCGTCGATGTTCGCCCCAATGGAGGCAGCTGGTCCGAGAAGCGCTACGACATCATCAAGGGTAAGACCACCAGCCCCTACCAGCGGTCCTATCGTGTGCCGCTCACCGGCGATGGCCCCTGGGACATCCGCGTGCGCCGAGTGACGCCCGACAACGGCAGCGCCACCCTGCGCAACGCGACGTACTGGGCCACTTACACCGAGATCATCGACGCCAAGCTGCAGTATCCCGATACCGCATTGGTCGGGCTCGAGGTCGATGCCCAGGATTTTGGCAGCCAGATCCCCTCGCGGAGCTACGACGTCAAGGGCTTGATCGTCCGGGTGCCGACCAACTACAACCCCGAGACTCGCGAATACACCGGCCTGTGGGATGGCTCGTTCAAGCTGGCGTGGACCGACAACCCCGCCTGGTGCTTCCTCGACCTGGCCACCAGCGAGCGGTACGGCGCCGGGCTGGAGAACGTCGACAAGTGGGGCCTCTACCAGATCGCCCAATACTGCGACGAGCTGATCCCTGATGGCTTCGGCGGCCAAGAGCCGCGCTTCACCTTCAACACCGTGCTGTCGAGCCGAGAGGAAGCCATCAAGGCGCTCGACACCCTGGCGACTGCGTTCCGTGGCATGACCTACTGGGGCGCCAATACCGTCATGGCGACAGCCGACATGCCGGCCGATCCGGTCAAGCTGGTGTCGCCGGCCAATGTCATCGACGGTGAGTTCGAAACGAGCGGTACCGCGCTGAAGGCCCGGCACTCAGTCGCCTTGGTGAGCTGGAACGACCCTGGCGACAACTACCGCCTCCAGGTCGAGGTCGTCGAGGATGCCGATGCTATCCAGCAATTTGGCTGGAAGCAGATCGACGTCACCGCCGTAGGCTGCACCAGTCGCGGCCAGGCGCACCGCCTTGGCAAGTGGATGCTCTACAGCGAGCGCGCTGAAACCGAGACGATCACCTACCAGGCCAGCGTCGATCATGCCGACCTGCGCCCGGGCGACATTATCGCAGTCAACGACCCGACCACGGCCGGCGCCCGGCTCTCTGGCCGGATCGTTCGCCCTGGGCTGTCTGCCCTGGTGCTTGACCAAGTGCCCGAGCAGGTCAGCGGCAGCGACTGGTATCTGGACGTGCTGCTGCCTACCGGGGGGATTGAGCGCCGGCAGGTCGACCGGTTCGCCGGTGATCATGTCGAGCTGGTCAGCCCGCTCTCAGCTGAGCCGATCCGTGGCGCCATCTGGATGCTGTCGAGCCAGGACGTAGAGCCGCGCAAGTTCCGGGTGCTGTCCGTCGCTGAGCAGGAGACGGCGATCTTCCAGATCACCGCCGTCGAGCATGACCCGACCAAATACGATCGCGTCGAGCAGGGCCTCAACCTGCCGGACGAGGATTACACGCTGATCCCGACCGGCCCGGTGGCGGCGCCCTACTCCATTACCGTCGAGGCATCCAAGTACCTGGCCGGCGGCACCGAGCACCAGAAGATCACCGTCAGTTGGACGCCCAGCGATGACGCTCGAGTCGTCCGTTACATTGCCGAGGTACAGGGGCCGAATGACGTGTCATGGGGTGAGGCCTTCGCTGGCCCGGGCACGTCGTTCGACATCCTCGATGCAGAGCCGGGTGAATGGCAGATCCGTGTCCGTGGCATCACCGGTACCGGCTCCGCGTCGCCCTGGGCGTACCGGACCACCACCGTAGCCGGCCTGCTGCTGCCGACGCCGCCGGATAGCGTGGACATCCGAGCGGGAACCTTCGAGATCACGCTGATCCCGAATGGCCTCTACCCTGGGCAGATGTGGGAATTCTGGCGCTCCAACGTCGCACTCGACACAGGACTGATCGAGTCGAATGCAGTGCGCGTCGGTGTGGCGCCCACCCTGACCGACACCGACCTCGAGTCCGACACCACGTATTACTACTACGTTCGCGGCATCAACGCCTACGGCGTCTCGAGTTGGTACCCGGTGCAGGCCACCACCGAGAATGATCCCGAAAAAATAATGTCGGTGATCAGTGGAGAGATAAAGGAAACCGATCTTTTCCAAGACTTCCAGAGCACCATGAATGCCCTGAAGTCGGCATGGGTTCTGAAAGTGGAGGGTGATGGCGGCAAGGTCGGCGGGATCGGCCTGGCTTATGATCCCGATCAAGATGTTTTCGATTTTGGAGTAAAGGTCGATCGATTCTACGTCTACCACAATGACGCCGAGGTGATCCCGTTCATCTTCACCGATGGCACGCTGTACCTGAAAGAAGCGCTGATCCAATACCTGACGTTCACCAAGCTCAAGGCGTCCGATGGCTCGTTCATCGTCGAGAACGGTAAGGTGAAGGCCAGCTACATCCAGGCCGATGAGCTCCATGTGGATTACGGCAAGCTGTTCAACATCGACGTGCAGAACGCCCACATCCGCAATGGCGCCATCACCAACGCCAAGATCGGCAATGCAGCGATCACGCGAGCCAAGATCGGAGACGCACAGGTCGACACGCTGCAGATTGCCGGGCAGGCGGTGACCATCCCAGTCGGAACGTCACGCACCTCTGGAAGAAGCAGCAACGGCAGTTGGGTCAGCTGGCTGTCGGTTTACCTCAATGCTGAGGGCGGCCGAGTCTTCGCCAACTTCGCAGCAACGAATGCGACAGGCGGCGGCGGCCGGCCCTACTTCCGATGGAAGGTCGATGGCAGTGTCTGGTTCGAAATTCCCACGGGTACCGGCGAGCTAAACCACGCCTGCACCCTCGATGTCGGAAACCGCAATGGCGTCACTATTGCCATCGAGTGCCGCGGTGCCGGCACCGTCAATTCCACGCAGTCCACCCTGACAGCAGAGGGCAAAAAACGATGATCGTCGCAATCTACTGCGAACTGACCGGTGCCATCCTGCGCGTCACAGACTGCCCCGAAGACCATGTCGAGATGCAGTGTGGTGAGCACGAAGACTATGTCGAGGTCGAGGCAGGCTTTGACGATGCAGTCCACTACGTGGATCGGGCAGACGGCCAGATCAAGCCGAAGCAGCACCGGGGTGCTCAGGTTGCCGTCGAGGGCTTAACGGCCACCATCACTGGGCTGGAGCCTGGCACCCTGCTGGCGATGAACGGCCACCAGATGGTCACCACCGGCGACAGCGCCCAGGTCGATGTCGACGTGCCGGGCACCTTCCAGGTCCACCTGGTCGGCCCCGCCTGGCGTCTCGATGAAGCCCTGGAGGTAGCGATCGATGGATAGGCTGAGCGTTCGCCGGTTCTCCTCACGGGCTGAGGCCGAGCGGCACTATCTGGCATTGGTGGACAGCGAGGCCGAGGCTGCTCGCTACGTTTCGCCCGCCCAAGAGGCCGTCTACCAGCTCAAGCTGGCCGAGGCGGCCCAAGGCTCGGGGCCAATGGTCGAAGCCGAGGCGACCGCCACAGACGCTGACGTGACCACCGTATGTCAGCGCATCAAGCGCGCCCGCACCCGCTGGGAAAAGCGCGCCGGCACCATCGAGGAGGCGCGTATCACCGCCAAAGCCGATATTCGACGATCAAGCACACCCGCCGACATGCATCGGGCCCTGACCCGCTTTCGAAACGCACTCTAACAGCCCGCCAAGCGCGGGCTTTTTGTGGGAGACACACCATGGCAGTGACGCTTTCCGGCGTACTGAAAGACCCCTATGGCCAGCCGCTGCCCGGGGCGACCATTCGCTTTGACGCCGTCAGGACATCCGCCACCGTCCTGAACCACATTCGTGCCGAGGCGATCACCGACGCCCAGGGCGACTACTCCATCTCCGTCGAGGTCGGCCGCTACGACGTGCGCGTGATGCAGGGTCGATCATTCCTTGAGCTCGCCAAGAATCTGGAGGTGCGTGCTGACTCCACCGCCACCGATCTCAACGAGCTGGTGGTCGAGTGGCAAGGTGAGCAAGACCTGACGCCTGGCATCGTGATCGAATTCCGGGCATTGGTGGACGAAGCCCGCGGGTACCGGGATGAGGCGGGAGCCTCTGCCGGTGAGGCGGCCGCAAGCGAATCCAGCGCTGCCGACAGTGCTACGGCGGCCAGCGAATCAGCCTCAAACGCGGCCACGAGTGAGCAGAATGCCGCCAGCTCGGAGAGCGCTGCCAGCGCATCGGCATCCAGCGCCTCCGACAGTGCCGACGCTGCGTCGACCAGCGAGGCGAATGCCGCCAGCTCAGCCAGTGCAGCAGCAGCGAGCGAGGGTAGTGCGGCCACCTCTGCCTCGAACGCAGCGGGCTCTGCGAGCGCCGCTGCGGCCAGCGAATCAAACGCCGCAGGATCAGAGAGCGCCGCAGGCGACTCCGCCCTAGAGGCCCAGCACTGGGCCCAATACCCGAACGACACACCGGTGCCAGAGGGTGACGGCTCCCAGTTCTCCGCCGCTCACTGGGCGGAAGTTTCCCGGCAGCGTGCTGTTAACGCCATGGTCGCCCAAGGCGCTTGGGATGCGAGCACCGGCTCCCTGCCACCCGAGCCGACCGGGGCCAGCTACTGGCTGGTCACTGGCGCGGCGAATGGCGAGACCATCGGCGGGGTCGAGTACCGCAACAAGGACATGCTGCTCTGGACGCCCAACGAGAGCGGTGGCGGTGGTACCTGGTCGAAGATCGACAACACCGACAGCGTAGCCAGCGTTGCCGGCAAAACTGGCGCCGTCACGCTCGTACCGGGCGACGTTGGCGCAGACCCCGCCGGAACAGCCTCATCTGCAGTCGCCGCGCACGAGGCAAAAAGCTCTGCTCATACTCCCGCGCAGGTCGGCGCCGACCCTGCGGGCTCGGCAGCAAGTGCCGAGCAAGCCGCCAAGGACTTCGCCGTACAGCGCGCCAACCACACCGGCACCCAGCTGCTGAGCACTATCTCGGATGCCGGGACGGCGGCGGCAGCCAATGTGGGTACAGGTGCGGATGACGTTCCCAAGACATCGCAAGCTGATGCGCGGTATGCGCGGCTGTCTGGTGCAAACAATTTCGACACGATACCTACGGTCAATGGCGACCCAATTGTCGAGTCGGACAGCAACGATGATGGCGAGTGGACTCGATGGGCGGATGGGACTCAACAATGTTCCGCTCAAGTGCAACTAGACGACGTTGTTACAAATAACATCTTGGCGTGCTTGTGGGACTACCCTCAACCTTTTGCGACCCCTCCCCGCCCCTCGCATTGCCCCGACCAAGGTTTAATTTCCAGCATCTCTGGCGCCCCTCCGCACAGGCGCGGGACGGCGTTCACTGCTGCGGCATCGGTATCGCAGGTGTCCTTGAGGATAGGCGCACAGGCTGGGGACACATTCGCCGCAGGCGACTCCCTAACCTCATACGCCTTTTCAAGTGGTCGATACAAGTAGGAGAGCTCCGTGAAGATAAGATTTAAAGCCGTTGGACAGGCTCCCGACTATTACAACATCGAGGGCGAAGTGTTCACAGCCAGCCATGAGGGGGTAAGTGAGAGTTACGACCTAGCGGGGTTTCCTGAGGGTGGGATATTCCTAAGAGTAGAGAGGTTGCCGTCGGGGGCACAAACGGTTAGGCGAGTGGAGCGCGTTAACGGCGAGCTGCACGTGACTCTTGTACAGAGGGTCATAGCGGGACAATACCCAGGCCACAAAGCCCACTGGCGAGAGTCGCCCATCATCGACGCCGCTGACTATGACCCCAGCATCTGCTACGTCATCCCCACAGGCATGGCAGGCGTAGACGACTACGAGATCGTGCAGGGCGTGGATGTCGCGGGAAACACCGGCTGGACGGTTCGCAAGAAGGAGATGGCTGATGGGTAACGTGTACTGGATTCCGCCCAAGACCGAGGCCGAAAATCTAGCGGAGGCTCAACAGGCGGCAACGCGCCGCATCAACGCGGCCTACGAGGCCGAGCTGGCCAGCATTCGCAGCGAGTACCCCGAGTCGGAGCAAATGACCTGGGACAAGCAGGAGCGTGAGGCAAGGGCATTCCTGGCTGACTCAGCCACCGCCACGCCCCTACTGGATGCCATGGCCACTGGCCGGGGGATGGACAAGACCGAGTTAGCGACACGGATCATCGCCAAGGCCGATGCATGGATGCAGGCGAGCGGCCTGGCGACAGGCAAGCGCCAGGCTCTTGAGGATCAGGTAAAGGCTGCAGAGACAGTGGAAGCGGTTGAGTCGATAGGCTGGGAGTGATGTGGGCGCCAGGGATGGCGTATATATCAAGTCATCGCATTAAATCATTTATACAATATAGATCCAGTTAAAAATCTAGACAGCATGTTTTTGTAAAGCTTAAACCTTATAGCCAGGCGGTCATGAAATGGGAGGTTCGAGCTTATCATGAAGAACAATTTATCGCTGTATGATGTTTTGGCATAAGCGCCACAAACATTGTCAACGGGACTCTCAATAACTCCGAACTCGAAAAAGTCTGAAGGTTCAACCATCAATGTTGACCCACTAACTATGGTATCACTGGAATGTAGTTCTCCTAATTCACTAAGAACGACCATTGAGTGTAGATATCCTTCATCGTCAATAAACCCATAGTCAACGACCTGGGTCTTGTGACTTCGTCTATTTATTATATGAAGATCAAGCCCTGGCCGCGCTTCGAAACTAATAGGCCATAGCGACACTTTAATCCTGTCCTTCCTCATGGACACAGATTGGTGATAGTTCATTACGCTCACCACCGCCGCTATAGTTGCTGACAACGCAGCTAGATAACTTTCCATCTATAGTTCCTCACGTCCCATCTTACGCCTCACCTGCCCTACCTCTGCCCGCTGATCCTTCGCCAGCCGCCACACTCCATCGCTGATGCCGTGCTTGCGGGATAGCAGGTACTGCGGCGTGCCTGGCTCCCACCAATCGTCCTTGATCTCCTTGCCCAGCACGCAGCGCCCGCTGATCAGCCAGCCCTGCCAGACAACGTGGTACTCGACCAGCCTGTCGATCGGCGGCGATGACCGGCTCAGGCCAAGCCAGCCCTTGCGCTCGAGGCGCTTGCGCCACTTGGTGATCTGGTAGGTGTCCATCTCCCAGCCTACCAATCAGGATGCATAGAGGCGCGCAGGTTCTTGTGGCCACAGGCTCTGCACGTAATGATGAAGCAGCGTCCGTAGGGCCCATCTGGTATCACTTCAAAGTGCCTCCAGCCATGCCTGCCAGTCTCGCAGAACTCGACCGCCTGGCAGACCAGGCAACGCATTTCCAGCCCGCTCTCCACAACCTGGTAACTGATCATCTGCGTGAGCATCCCTGTCTCCTGAAAGCAAAGTGCTTGGCTCAGCGTAGATCAGAGCGGTACGAGGTGCGATCCACAATCTACGATCTGCTATAACCTTTCCGCCAGCGCCACTACCTTGCTCGCAACCCGAATCTAAGATGGTCGAAGACTATCCGGATGCAGCGATTTTCGTCGCGATACATGGCGGCATACGCGGCACCTGACGGTGTAGCGTCCCCCATTTTTTGTTTCAGGCTGAATTTCGAATTGGAGCCACGGAGAATCTGAGTAGTGGTTAAACTCTAGCGTGTAACAGTTTCTACAGAACAGCTCCCATCCACCATCTACAGCTGTAAAGCTTATTATTTCTTCTCTCATGATCCCTGCCCCTGCGAGCCAAAATTCACTGACCTGTGCTCGAACGCGCCGCAACCAGGCCTTAAAACTATCTTTTTTCACTTCTCTATGCTGGTCCGAGCGTGAGCATCCCAATGTCTCAAAATACTGTTACACTCAGGAACATAGAAGACTTGGAGAGACGCTATGAATGTCACAACATCCATCAAGGTAGAAGCGCATTACAGCGAGATTGGGTCAGAAATCGAGTGGGACATTGTGGAGTACAAGCCGGGTGCCCAACGACATGTACTTGATACACTCGAAAGTGAGGTTGATGCTCGCTGCAAAGCAGCCTGCATTGCCTTTGAGACTTATATGAAATCAGTGGGAATTTCTACGCAAAAATAGGCAATACATTATCTTTAACTATCTCCATTCCCTGCATCATCATTGTTGATGACCATCACGCCGCCTCTGTGACGTGAAGTCTTCTATAACATCGATGAGAAGCATGCCAGTATGAGACAATCGCCCAATTCTCACCCTGTCTCTATCATCTCGCCAATCGGTAGACTTAGATATAATTTCTATAGAAGACAGTATCTCCCTGAGCAGCTCTAACTTTTCCTTAAGCTCATCTTGCTCGCAACCATCAGTTTCTTCTAACAAAAGCGTTCCTGTTTCAGCAATTCATATAGTATATGCTGACATAGCAAAGCTCGTAGGACCACAACGTTGCTCACACCTGCACAATTCTGGAAAATCACTCCGTAAAAGTAATAAAAATCAACTAGACAACTCATAAAAGAAGCTAAGCAATGACTAGATCTCTAGTACATTGCTTGTGAAAATACCAGTCAGATGCTTTGCTAGACGCCTTTGTCCCGTTCCTAAGTAAAAGTCGTTGTGACCAAGAAATCTCACCGTACCTTAATATGGTCGCAATTTGGTCGCACAGTCAATGCCTGAGAGGCAGCTATGTCCAGCATTACGCAACTTTAAGTGACTGAGTTTCATAAAAACCGCATTGCAAGCGCGGCCGCCAATTAGATCAGATCGAACTTAAAATCCCTCGGTGGCAACACCGTGCCGGTTCGAGCCCGGCTCCGGGCACCAACCCTATCGATGTCTTACGTGACTCACTCCCTCGATGACCTGCCTTGTGGTGGTGTTCTGGTCGCCTAGCCCACTTTAGCCGTTGGCGTTGCACGCCAGACGCTTTCCCTGCCCCGCCCCGTGTTTCATCATCCTCTGATCGCCCTCTTGTCGCTTTGTCATCGCCTTCTCATCGTTCCCAATATCCTTGCTCATCGCTTGCGCCGAAATATCAATAATGGCGAATAAAGAAATACCTCCTATAGTGAATTGTGCCGGTTCAGTTCACGGACGGCAGAGCGCCATATCGCCTCGATGGAGTGAGCGCGGGCCTTCACAGGGTTCAGGGACGACTTCCAGGAGATGCCACATGAAACGCACGCTAGTCGGATCGACCATGATCGCCGCATTTGTGATGGCGGGCAGCACCTTCGCCATGGATTCGGAAGCCCTGCAGGAGCACATGCAGGAAATCGAGGAAAAAGCCCAACAGAACAGCGAAGAGGACCGGGTGGAAGCCCTCGAGCAACAGGTCGAGGACCTCAAGGAGCTCATTCACAAGATGATGGAAGAGGACGCTGCCGCCTGAGCCTTTGGCGCTGAGCCTTGCCAAGTCATGACGTGCGGCCATGACGTGCGACCATGACTCACCACAATGACTCACCATGATGAAAGGGGCCCCAGGGACGGGGCCCCTTTCCGTTGTCAGCCACCTGGACACCGTCCCTCGAGACATCATTTGGCTCGGGACGGCACGCGAGCCTGCGTGGTAAACTTCACCCCCATTTTCATCAGCACTGCACGGTCTTCAGCATCTTGAGCGACAATGCTTCTCTACCCCGAGATCCCCTGCCCGACGATCTCGGACAGCGTATGACGGCGCCTCCCACCGCCCACCCTCAACCGGCTCGAGAGCCGGCCCCAGGCCGACAGAGAGGCTGAACCATGCTGCTCGGACGCCTGCGCGACCCTTTCATCAATCACCGCCATCGCCGCCTCTTCCACGTACTCCGGGTCAGTCTGGCACTGATCGTGACCTTTGCCATCGTCCAGACGTTCCCCTTCCAGCACAGTGGCTGGGCGCTGGTGAGCACGGTCATGGTGATGGGCAACCTTCCCCATATCGGGGGCGTACTGGACAAGGGGCGCCAGCGCCTGGCCGGCACCCTGATCGGCGCAGCCCTCGGCCTGGCGCTGATCATCCTCCCGCTGCCAGGCTGGGGGGTACAACTCGGCGCGCTGATCGGCATCGCCATCGCCACCTGGGTGGTCTTCGGCGGCCGCCAGGCCTACAGCGGACTGATGTTCGCCATCAGCCTGCTGCTGGTGATCGGCGACGGCTCGCAACAGCTCAGCGTGGCACTCTGGCGAAGCGCCGACGTACTGCTCGGCACCCTGGTCGGTATCGGCGCCACCCTGGTCTTTCTGCCCCACAAGGCCACCGACATGCTGCGCTTCCTGCTGGCCGACTGTCTGGATCGCATGGCGCGGCTGTATCACACCCACACCAGTGCCACATCGGCACCGGGCATCGATACCCAGGCACTGTTCAAGGCCGCCAGCCAATTGCTGGTCAAGCAGCGCGGACTGACCGACGCGGTCCACCGCGAAGGACGCCTGACCCGCGGCGAGGTCGACGAGCTGATCTCCTACCAGCGACGCATGCTGTCCACCCTGGAGCTATTGCTCGAGACCCACTGGACCACGCGCGCCGGTCACGAACAGATCGATGCCATGGCAGGACTGCGCGATCAGCAGCACGCCCTGGCGCGGGATCTCGGCACCCTCGCCTTCGAGGTGCGCACCGGACGCCCGGTCACGCTCGAGGTCACGCCCTTCGCGCTGGACGATTTCGCCGACCTCGCCTCCACGGCACGCGCCGAGGATGGCAGAATGCTGTTCAGCCCCAGCGGCTATCTCTGGCTGAACCGGGAGCTGGCCCGCCTGACCGAAGCAACCGCCCGCCGCCTGGGCGGACTCGAGCGGCTACCCAGCAGGCGCCTGCGCCGCCGCGCCCCCCGACACGGGCTCCACCGAGCCCCCTCTTTCGACCGCAAGGAAGGAACCACGCATGGCAAACGCCCCTCTTGACGTCCTCATCATCGGTGGCGGCGTCGCCGGTCTGGCGATGGCCCTGGAGATCGCCGATCGCCGGCCGGTCACCCTGCTGCGCCCCGGTGTCGAGGCGCAAGGTGCCAGTCGCTGGGCCCAGGGTGGTATTGCCGCGGTGCTGTCGCCTCAGGACGACATCGAGGCCCACATCCAGGATACCCTGATTGCCGGGGACGGGCTGTGCGATGAAGCGGCGGTGCGCTTCACCGTGGAAAACGGCCCCGACGCCATCGCCTGGCTGTTGAGTCTTGGCGTGCCCTTCACACCGGATCCCGAGGCGGCCAGTGGCTACCCCTACCACCTCACGCGGGAGGGCGGCCACAACGCTCGCCGAATCATCCACGCCGACGACGCCACCGGCCGGGCCGTGACCGACACCCTGCTGGCCCGAGTGCGCGCCCATCCGCAGATCACGCTGCGCGACGACCTGATCGCGGTCGAACTGCTCACCGATGACCTGGGTGCCTGCTGCGGTGCCCGCTGCCTGGACGCCCACCAGCGTCCTCACGACCTTGTCGCCCAGGACACCGTCCTGGCTACCGGCGGCGCCAGCGGGCTCTACCTGCATACCACCAGCCCCGCCCCGGCCAGTGGCGAGGGCATGGTCATGGCCTGGGAGATCGGCGCCGAACTGATGAACCTGGAGTTCCAGCAGTTCCACCCCACCTGCCTGTTCGATCCACAGGGACCGCCCTTTCTGGTCAGCGAGGCGGTAAGAGGCGAAGGCGGCCTGTTGCTGAACGTGCGTGGCGAGCGGTTCATGCCCGCCATCGATGAGCGCGCTGAACTGGCCCCGCGAGACGTGGTCGCCCGCGCCATCGACGCCGAGATGCAGCGCACCTCGAGCGACCATGTGCTGCTGGACATCCGTCACCTCGGCGACGCCGCGATACGTCACCACTTCCCCACCATCCACGCCCACTGCCTCGCGCGCGGCCTGGATATCACCACCCAGGCCATCCCGGTGGTGCCGGCGGCCCACTATAGCTGCGGCGGCGTCGCCACCGACCATCGGGGAGCCACGCGCGTGGCGGGGCTCTACGCCATCGGCGAAGTCGCCTGCACCGGACTGCACGGCGCCAATCGCATGGCCAGCAACTCCTTGCTCGAGTGCCTGGTCTACGCCAGATCCGCCGCTCGCCACCTGAGTGAGCCGGCGCCGGGACGCACCTTGACACCACGGCCGAGCGCAACAACTGGAGATCGACAGGTTTCCAGCGAGAGACTCGCCTCGTTGCGCCAGCGCGTCCGCCAGATCATGAGCGCGAGGGTCGCCATCGTGCGCCAGGACGAAGGGCTGGCCGAGGCACGCACGACCCTCGAGCAACTGGAATCGGAGTTTCATGACCTGACTCGGGGCGGCGCCGCGAGTGTCGAGCTGCACGCCTGTCGCCAGGCGCTCACTCTGGCCAGTCTGACGGTCGCCAGCGCCTGCACCAGGCGAGAATCCCGGGGGCTGCACTACAATCCGGACTGCGCCCGCCACGCGGACCCGACACCGCAACCGTCACGCCAGATCAAACCGGCCTGAGGCAAGGTCGCCGGCCCTGCTCAGCTCACGGGCCCCGGCCGCCGCGACCATCGTCGTCCAGGTAACGGCTGTCGTTGAAGGTGGCGACCCAGTGTGGGTGGTAGAACATCAGAATGCTCAGCAGCATGCCGCTGATAAAGGCCTCCGACGGCATCAGCAGCGGCAGGAAACGCGCGTACTCGCTGGCCTGGAATAACGCTGACGGGTCACTGGCGCCGAGCCGCGTCAAACCCAGCACCGCGAGCCCCGAAGCCAGTGCCGACAACGCCGCGCACCAGAACCCGCCGATAAACAGGAAAACCATGGGATGAGATGGCAGCCGTCGATCGACCAGGCGCCATATCAGCACCGTCACCAGCATCGGTACCAGGCCGGTGACCACCAGATTGACGCCCAGCAGTGGCCAGGCGACGCGCCCGGTCAGCACCAGTGACAGATTGACCAGCAGACAGCTCAAGAGCGCCAGGGGGCCTCGAAAGACCAGCGTCATCAGAGTGGTGAACAGCAGATGCAGACTGAGCCAATCGACCGCCTGGGCCCTTAGTTGCCACAGCATCGCCACCATCAGCGTTGCCGCCAGCCAGCGATGCTGCAGGCCAGTATCTTGAAAGAGGGCGCGCCAGGGACGCTGGAAAAGGGCAAGCACCAGGGCAGACAACGCCACCCCCGCGCAAACCCAGATCAGCCAGGGGGCAAGGATCACCTGAGCAAAGGACATGGCCCCTCCTCTTCCTGCTGCCTACCTGTGCGGGCGATTCCGGCTCGGTTGGCATGCCTGGGTGAGTGACCGGACCAGGCTTTCGACACTCCCTCGATCACCCATTCCCGCGCTCACCCACTCCCGCCCAGGCGCCGGGCGTCGAAAGAACGGCCGGCGCCCTTGATGCCGGCTCAGGCAAAGACGACGGTCTTGTTGTCGTGGATCAGCACCCGATCCTCGAGGTGCCAACGCAGCCCCCGTGCCAGCACGGTCTTTTCTACATCGCGCCCGAAACGCACCAGGTCATCCGGCGTATGACAGTGACTGACCCTGTGAATATCCTGCTCGATGATCGGCCCGGCGTCGAGTTCCTCGGTGACGTAGTGGCAGGTCGCACCAATCAGCTTGACGCCGCGCTGGTAAGCCTGGTGATAGGGCTTGGCCCCGGCAAAGGATGGCAGGAAGCTATGGTGAATGTTGATGACTCGCCCACTGTAGCGCTCGCACAGATCAGGCGGAAGAATCTGCATATAGCGCGCCAGCACGATACTGTCGGCCTCGGACGCCTCGACCAGACGCTCGACCTCGGCGAAGGCGGCACTCTTGTCGTCTGCTGAAACCGGCACATGATGGTAGGGAATACCGTGCCACTCGACCATCTTGCGCATGTCGTCATGGTTCGAAATCACCGCCGCGATCTCGCAATCGAGCTCACCAGCGGTCCATCGATACAACAGATCCACCAGGCAATGAGATTCCCTGGAAACCATCAGCACGACGCGCCGCTTCTGACGAGTGTCGCGCAGCGCCCAGTCCATCTCGAATTCACGCGCTACCGGCGCAAAGGCCTCGCACAGGGCCTCCTTCGACATGCCGATGGAGTCGGCCAGGATTTCGTAGCGCATGAAGAAGCGACCAGAGGCCAGGTCCGAGTGCTGATTGGCCTCGGTGATGGAACCACCGTGGCCAGCAATGAAGTTCGACACCCTGGCGACAATACCCAGTCGATCGGGACACGACACGACCAGACGATAGAAATGGGACATAACACCTGTATCCTTGGACCAACGCTCGGTGACCAACCTTGCACCACCATGGGGAGGGGCGATGAGCACGCCCGTTCGGGGCATGCATTGTAGCGAAAAGTGAGATGGCGAACGACCGCTGCACGGGTCCTTTGACCTCTCGCGTTGAGTCGTGCGCGGTCGATCCCGTATAGTGAAATGAACACCGTCCACGATGCCGAGCATGATGCCGATTCCGCGAGCCCAGATTCGACCACGACGACGCCCACCGGTGCATTTTCTGCCCCTGGGAGGCTGTGGCGAGATCGGCATGAATCTAAGCCTGTACGGCTATCAGGACGCCTGGATTGCCGTCGACTGTGGCATGCTTATTCGCCAGGACCTTCCAGGTGAGCCGCTCCAGGTGCCGGACACCTCGATACTGGATACCCGCGGCATCCGTCCGCAGGCGCTGCTCATTACCCATGGCCACGAAGATCATATCGGTGCCGCCGCCTGGCTATGGCCACGCTGGGCCTGCCCTATTCTGGCGACCCCTCTGGTCGCCGCCATGTTGCGCGTCAAGTTCAGCGAACGGGGACTTCCCACCGACGCGATAGACGTCATCGAACCCGGGGACGCCAGGGACATCGCAGGGTTTTCCCTTCGTTTCCTGCCGCTGACCCATTCCATCCCGGAAAGCTGCGCCCTGCTCATTCAGGCAGGCAACTCGCGCATCCTGCATACCGGCGACTGGAAACTGGACCCAGAGCCGCTGATCGGCCAACCGGTGAACGAAGATCTGTTTCGCGCCCTCGCGCCGGTCGATCTGGTGGTGGGTGATTCCACCAATGCCAACGTGGCCGGCCATTCACGAAGTGAAGGCGAGGTCGCAAGGGCCATGGTGTCTACCATCTCCCGCTGCCAGGGCCGCGTTGTCGTTTCCTGCTTCGCCAGCAATCTGGCACGGGTCCTGGCCATCGGCCGCGCCGCTGCTCGTTGCGGACGCCGGGTCAGCCTGCTCGGGCGCTCCATGGAGCGCATGGTGGGCCATGCCAGGCAACTGGGCTATCTCGACGACTTTCCTGCGCTGGTGCCCGTCAGCGACCTGGGCTATCTACCACCCGAGGAAGTGCTGGTCATTGCCACGGGGAGCCAGGGCGAACCCCGCGCCGCGCTGTCGCGCCTTGCCCAGGGAAGGCATCCTCACTTCGAGCTGACCACTGGCGACACCGTCATCTTCTCGGCCAAGGCCATTCCCGGCAACGAGCACCTTATCGAGCGGCTCAAGCGCGGCCTGGCGCGCTTTCAGGTCACCATCATCGATGATGCCAGCCACCCCGAACTGCATGCCTCCGGGCACCCCGCACAGCAGGAACTGGAACGCTTCTATCGCTGGCTCCAGCCGACCAGACTGCTGCCGGTCCATGGCGAGGAAAACCATCAGTCAGCTCATCAGGAACTGGCCTGTCGCCTGGGCATCGAGGCTCCGCTGGCACCTCGCAACGGCGATCTGATCCGGTTCGACCAGGGCGGCCTGACCCGCGAGGAAAGCTTCCCTCTGTCTCAGTGCATCATCGAACGCGGGGGCATCGACCGGCGTCAATCTCCGGCACATGCGCGCAATCGACACGGCGTACTCTTCCTCGCCATCAGCCTGGTAGCGACCGACACCGGCTGGGCCAGAATTGGCCGGCTGATGATCGACTCAAGCCAGACCAGCCCCCTGGACGAGGACAATTTCATCGACTGGCTCGACGAACAACTCGACGACCTGGCCGTCGATACCCTGTCGGCGCTCCGTCGTGGCCTCTACCCTCGTATTCAGGCCTGGCTGGGCGAACACTTACAGCGTCTGCCACAGGTCGAACTCCAGTTGATGGCGAGCGATATCGAAGGCATCGCCGGCGACGTCTGAGCCTCCCCCCTATAAACAAAACAACCGGCCCTGGACGTTTCCAGGGCCGGTCGCGGCTCGACGTTCGCCGTACTTGTGGCCGTGCCGTCACCATTCACGCGCTTTGCGTCATGCACGCGCCTTGGTGACACAGCGGCCAAGCTGCACTGGCGACGCGACACGTCCGTGCAAGGTCAGGTCAACCGAACTCGCGTGACCACACCTGCGCCAGCAGAATCACTTGGCGTTCTTGGGCGGACGTCCACGCTTGCGCTTGGGCTGCTCCGATACGAGATCATCCAGCGACAGGCCGGCTTCGGTGATCTGCTCACGGATCTCCGCCAGCTTCTGGGCCTTCTGCATCTCTTCTTCCTGGCGCTGGCGCTCCTCGTCGCGCTTCTGATCGATGACCTCCTCGACCACTTCCGCCAGTTTTTGCAGCTGTTCCATGCTCAGTTGACGAGCCGCTGCCCGTGCCACGTTCTTGTTTCTCGCAATACGTTCCAATGATTCGCTGGACATAGCTCACTCCATAGCTTTGACACCAAGCGGCGCACGCCGCAATTCACTTGAAGAAAAGTATATGCAACCGGCCACTCTTGGCAAGAAATGCTGGAGATTTTTCCTTGTCAATTACCGAAATATTGGCGGTCTTTATACGTCAACAGCGAGCTCATTGGACGAGCCCAGTCACCCCTTGACCGGTCAATATTGGTTGAAACGCTGACACCTCGAGGAAAAAAGACAGCGGCCAGGATACAAAGAGCGGGCGCCCAAGGCGCCCGCGCAGGTAAGGAGACAAGCGGTCACTTGGCGAAAGCGCTGTCAGCCACCGGTCATGTTCATGAAGCGAACCACCTGAACATCCCCATCGGTGGTGAAATGGTGCCGCTCAGGCTTTAGCGGCATCGCCTCCACGATGGCGGCCTTGAGCTTCTCCATGTCACCGGGGTAGCGCCTCAATACCGCCCTGAGATCCACCGAATGCTCGTTGCCAAGGCACAGCAGCAGACGCCCTTCCACCGTGACCCGAACACGATTGCAGGAAGCACAGAAGTTATGGCTATGGGGCGAGATGAATCCGACCCGCGTCTCGCTATCCTCCATACGGTAGTAGCGAGAAGGCCCTGCGGTGGCTTCCGTCGTGGCCATCAGGGGGTAGCGCTGCTCGATCCTTTCGCGCACCTCGTCACTTGAACAATAGGTCTCGGCACGGGAATGGTCGGACACATCGCCCAGCGGCATCTCCTCGATAAAGCTGATATCCAGCCCCTCTGCCCTGGAGAACTCGACAAGATCCAGCACCTCGTCTTCGTTGCGCCCCTTGAGCACCACCGCATTGAGCTTGATGCGCTCAAAGCCGGCCTGCCGAGCGGCGCTGATGCCGTCCAGCACCTTGTCGAGGTCACCGGTACGTGTCAGCCGTCGAAAGCGCTCGGGATCCAGCGAATCCAGGCTGATGTTGAGACGCTTCATGCCGCCCTGGCACAGCGCCTCGGCATGCCGCCTCAGGCCCGCCCCGTTGGTGGTCATGGCAAAGTCCCGAAGCCCCGGCAAGGCCCCTATACTGGACACCAGTTGCTCGATATTGCGACGGACCAGCGGCTCCCCCCCGGTCAAACGAATCTTTTCCACGCCGAGCTCGGTGAAGGCTTGCGCCACCTGAGCGATTTCCTCCAGCGTCAGCACCTGGGCACGTGGCAGGAAGGTCATCTCCTCGCTCATGCAGTAGACGCAGCGAAAGTCGCAGCGGTCGGTGACAGACAATCGGACGTAGGTCACCCGGCGACCGAAACTATCGATCAACTGTTGTGTCATTGCGAAGCGACCTCCCAACGCTTGGCGTCATCATGATCCTGACGACGTTCAGATACCCAGTAATCGCCGCTTTCGGTGTGCTCCTTCTTCCAGAATGGCGCCCGGGTCTTCAGATGGTCCATCAAGAATTCGCAGGCTTCGAAGGCGGCATGCCGATGGGCGCTGGCCACCACCACCAGTACGATGGGATCACCGGGCTCCAGACGACCGATCCGGTGGATCAGGGTTACCTCATCGAGCGGCCAGCGCTGTCGCGCCTCAGCTTCGATCTCGGAAAGCGACGCTTCGGTCATGCCGGGATAATGCTCAAGCGTCAGCGCCGTGACGTCCGGGCGTTCATTGAAGTCCCTGACCAGTCCGGTGAAGCTGACCACCGCTCCGATGTCGGTGCGATGTTCGAGCATCCGGCGCTGTTCATGACCTGCATCGAAGGTCTCATGCTGCACGCGTATCATCGATCAGCCTCCTGTCACCGGCGGGAAGAAGGCCACCTCGTCCTCACAGGTCAGACGGGTACCGTCACTCGCCATCACCTGATTGACGGCGCACAGCACGCGCCCTTCATCCAGCCCCTTGAAGCGATCATCCAGGGTCTTCAGTGCCTGCTTGAGACCGGCAACATCGGCACTGGGCAACCTGTCCAGTGGCACCGATGCTTCACCGACGCCAAGCCTTTCGCGCAGTTCAGCCAGGCACTTCACCCTGACACACTGCTCCGCGGCGGACGCAAGCCCCAGGGTCAACGCCGGGCTGTTCTCGGGGCTGGTCACGATCGGCGTTGCCGTCGCAGCGGTCGCGCTCCGACGCAGATAGTCACCGGACTTGCCACCCTGTTTTGCATCCACGTGGATTTCGCCGATCTCCATCTCCTTGTCCACCGCCTTGCACATGTCGTAAAGGGTGAGACAGGCCACCGATACGGCCGTCAGGGCTTCCATCTCGACCCCGGTCCGTCCGGTCAGACGGCAGGTGGCGGACACCCTGACACAACTGGATTCGGCGTCGATCTCGAAGTCGACGCTGACCTTGGACAACGCCAGCTGGTGGCAAAGCGGGATCAGCTCGTGGGTGCGTTTCGCGGCCTGAATACCGGCAATCCTGGCGGTCGCCAGCACGTCGCCCTTGGGCAACTTGCCATCGCTCAACAGCGCCAGAGTCTCCGGCGCCATGGAGATGCTTCCGGTCGCCGTCGCCTCCCGTCGGGTCGCTGCCTTGTCGCCGACATCGACCATGTTGGCTTCGCCGCGTGCGTTGAGATGGGAAAGCGTCATGTTCAAGCCTCAGGAAAATCGAAAGAGAGGGAGTACCATCACGATATCATCGATGGACGCCGAGTCCGTATCCTCGGGAATCTCGACCAGGCAATTGGCCGAGACCATGGACGACAGAATACCGGAACCCTGATTGCCTGTATTGACCACCCGCAAGGTCCCGTCCGCATCACAGTGAAAGACACCGCGACTGTAGTCCGTACGTCCGACCCTGCTGCGAAAGGCGCTACCGGCCAAGGCCTTCCAGCGTGGCTGAGTGGGTGAGCGCCCTTCCAGAGCCGCCAGCATCGGCACCACAAACACCAGACAGGTCACCATGCAGGCCACCGGGTTACCCGGCAGTCCCAGCAAGGGTGTCTCGTCGGAGCCAATCACCCCACATGCCATGGGCCGGCCTGGCCGCATGGCGATCCGCCACAGGGTCAACCTGCCAAGACGCTCCACCGCTTCCCGGGTGTGGTCGGCCTGCCCCACCGACACTCCGCCACTGGAGACCACCAGATCCGCGGTCCGGGCGGCGTCAGCGAGCTGTTCGACCAGGGCGTCGGTGTCATCGGCGACGATGCCGAGATCAATTACCTCGGCGCCATGCTCCTGCAACAACCCCATCAGAGAATAGCGGTTGGCATCATAGATCGCCGCCTGGGCGCGTGCCTCACCGGGTGCCGTGACCTCATCGCCGGTGGAGAACACGGCTACCCGAGGGCGTCGCCGCACCCGGACCTCGGCCTGCCCGAGAGAAGCCAGCAGGCCAAGCGCGGCGGCTTCGAGGCGCCTGCCTGCTGCAATGGCCACCTGGCCGGCACGCAGATCCTCGCCCGCCTGGCGCACGTTCTGCCCCTGCTTGACGCGGTCGGCGCGTGTCACCCTCACACGATCGCCATCTCGCTCGAGCTGTTCGAGCATGACCACGGTGTCGGCCCCTGGCGGCAAGGGCGCCCCCGTGGTGATGGCAATACACTCACCTTCGCCCAGGCGACCCTGAAAAGGCTGCCCCGCCAGGGCTTCTCCCACCTGGAGAAAGACCTCGCCGGGGTCCTCGGTCGACCAGTTGAGGGCCACCCCATCCATCGCGGAGTTGGTATGCCCGGGCACATCGAAGGGCGCTTCTACCGCCTCGGCCAGCACTCGGCCGTGGGCCCTGGCCAGGGGCACCTTTTCCGCCGCCAGGCGACCAGCCACCAGCGTCAACAGGGCATCGCGCGCCTCCACGACGCCGAGCATGCGCTCACCAAGATCGAAACAGGAGAGCGTTGTCATGACGGTTCTCCTCCCTGGTGCGCGACAAGCCATTCGGGCCATCGCCTCACCCAGGCCTGGACCCAGGCGGCGATGGCGTCATGATCATTGAGATCGAGCGCATCGCCCCTGGTCGCCAGGGGGGCGTCACTGGCGACGGCCTGAATCCATGGATCGTCTTCCGCCATCAGCGGCTTTTCCAGCGCCGGCCGATGGAGCTCCAGCTTGGGTAAAGGCCAGTCCTTGAAGCCCTCGACCAGCACCAGTTGCGGTTCCAGCGGCGCGACCATGGCCAGCAGGGTTGCCAGATCGGCCTCTTCGCCCCCCGGCGTCTCCATCATCAATGCCAGCCGGGCGCGGGAGGCGATCAGGATAGGTTCGGCCCCCGCCATACGCAGGCGATGACTGTCCTTGCCAGGCTGGTCTACCTCGAAGCGGTGGTGGGCGTGCTTGATCACCGCCACCTTGAGCCCGGCGCCCTTCAACATCGGTACCAGACGTTCCAGCAGGGTGGTCTTGCCGGTCCCGCTCCAGGCGGCGATGCCCAACAGCGGCTGATCGGGGCGCAAGCTCAGCGCCTGCGTCATGAGTCACGCTCCTGGCGACACGCCTCCAGCCGTCGCCTCTCCTCTTCGGTGTTGAGATTGGCGAAGGCGGCAGCGCAGTCGCTGACGTCGACCCGATCCCAGCGGTGGCGATCGTACCAGCGGTCGATCTTGCGTTCGCCCTGCTCCAGTACCGCCGCCAGATCCTCATGCAGGTGACGGGACAGCAACGCCACCACGGGGTGCAGCCGCTCGCCGTCATGGGCGACGACAATATCCAGCCCATCGCGCCAGCCAGCCACCAGCCGGGGCACCAGATCGGCGGGCAGCGCCGGGCTGTCACAGGGCACCACCACCACCCAGGGCGTAGAGGACGCGACCAGACCACTGTAGATGCCCATCAAGGGTCCGTGGTAGCCCGCCTGGTGATCCTCGACCACTCGATCGGCGAGAGCCGCGTACTCGTCCAGATGGCGATTGGCATTGATCATCACGCTAGCCACATGGGGCTTCAGACAGGCAACGGCGTGCGCCGCCAGCGGCTTGCCGTCGAACGGCACCAGCCCCTTGTCGACTCCCCCCATGCGTCGCCCCTGGCCTCCCGCCAGAACCACGCCGCTTATCTCCTTCGCGTCCAGCCTCGCCACCATTGCACCTCTTTTATTGGTCGTCGACAGCATCCTCCATGATGCCTTAGCCACCCGCAGGCTGCCATGAGCGTATCGGGGTAGACAGTAGACGCCAGGGATGTCGGACAGCGACGTTAGCGGGTATCATGTGTCCATCATTATGCACAACATCGGCTTTGCCGAGACGGGAAACAGGATGGAAGACAGTTTCGACGTCGGCGCCAGATTGCGCCAACTACGACAGGAAAAGCAGCTTTCTCAACGCGAACTGGCGAAAAGAGCCGGTGTGACCAACAGCACCATTTCGCTGATTGAGCTTAACAATGTGAGCCCATCGGTCAGCTCGCTTAAGAAGATTCTTGACGCTTTGCCGGTATCGATCAGCGCCTTCTTCGCGGGTGACGAACCGAACCACCCCAGCCCCTTCTATCGCGCCGCGGAGCTCACCGAGATCGGTGATGGCCATCTGTCCTGGCGGCTTGTCGCGGCCAGACGCCCGGACCGACGCATGTCGGTGCTCCACGAGCGCTATCCGCCCGGAGCCGATACCGGCGAAGAGATGCTTGAACACGACGGCGAGGAAGGCGGCGTCATCATCGCCGGCGAGATCGAGATCACCGTCAACGGCGAGACAGGTCTGCTCGGCCCCGGCGACGCCTACTACTTCGACTCACGCCTGCCCCATCGGTTTCGCAACCTGGGGGATCAGGAATGCGTGATTGTCAGTGCGAACACTCCCCCCACCTTTTCCGATGGCGGAGAGCAGCTACATCATTGATCAAAGACGACGACAGGGCATGATCGTCAGTGCCCTGTCGCCAACAGCCGATGGCCCGGCTGTCACGCCGGGCCATGGTAATAGCAGGGTTCATTCGTCCTCGCTGGCCCGGGGCAACACCAGGTTGAGGGCGATGCCGATCAAGGCGGCGAGGCTGACCCCCTGCAGGGCGAACTGGCCATCGCCGAACTGCATACCACCGATGCCGAACACCAGGATCAGCGAGACCACCACCAGGTTACGCGGGGCGGTCAGGGGTTTGCCGGCGCGCACCAGGGTATTCATGCCGACCACCGCGATGGAGCCGAACAGCAGGGTCATGATCCCGCCCATCACCGGGGTAGGAATGGTCTGCAATACTGCCCCCAGCTTGGCGACGAAGGCCAGGGTGATGGCTACCAGTGCGGCGGACACCATGAACATCGGATTGAAGGCGCGGGTCAGGGTGACCGCCCCGGTGACCTCCGAGTAGGTGGTGTTGGGCGGCCCACCGAACAGCGCCGCCGAAATGGTCGCCAGGCCGTCGCCCAACAGGGTGCGATGAAGGCCTGGTTTCTCCAGGTAGTTGCGTCGGGTCACCGAGCCGATCGCCACCATGTCACCGATATGCTCCACCGCCGGCGCGATGGCGACAGGGATCATGAACAGGACCGCCGCCCAGTGAAAGCTCGGCGCGGTGAAGGATGGCAACGCCAGCCAGGCCGCCTCACGTACCGGGCTGAAGTCGACCACCCCCATCAGCAATGCCATCAGATAGCCGGTGACGATCCCCCCCATGATCGGCACCAGGCGCAACAGACCGCGCCCGAAGACCGCCAGGATCAGCGTCACCAGCAGGCTCGACATGGACAGCACCATGGCCTGGGTGTAACCAATGGTCTCGCTGTTCTCGCCGGTGGCCATGCTCACCGCGACCGGCGCCAGGGCAAGACCGATGACCATGATCACCGGTCCTACCACCACCGGCGGCAGCAGCCGATGCAGCCACCCCGTCCCCTTCAGCCGAACCGCCTGGGAGATCGCCACGTAGACGAAACCGGCAGCGATCAGCCCGCCCAGGGTGGCGGAGACACCAAAGTGGGCGATGGAGCCCTGAATAGGGGCAATAAAGGCAAAGGACGACGCCAGAAACACCGGAACCGTCAGACGCGTGGTCAGATGGAACACCAGGGTGCCGATACCGGCGGTGAACATGGCGACGTTGGGATCGAGGCCGGTCAGCAATGGCACCAGCACCAGGGCGCCGAACGCCACGAATAGCATCTGGGCACCGACCAGCGCCAGCCGAGGCAAGGAATCCGCCGATGGGGCGACGGGCGAGGAAGAGGACGAGGGGTCTGACATGGAGGGCTCCGCGGTGGACAAACGCCGGCTATGGTACCAACGCACGCGCAACGTTTCGGCAAAATTTTGCGCGTCTTTCGACGCCACCGCCAACGCTTGGCAGACGCTCCTCTCATTCAGCCTGTGCTATCCAGCCGGCGCCATGTATTGCCCACAAGGCACCGGGCCCCCGCTGTCTCCAGCGAGGGCCCGGCGTCCTGCACATCAGGGGCCATGCACGAAAGACGACCTGCGAAGCGCCGTCACCTGCGCACAGGTCCCCGTCTTACTCGCGGGTACCGGCCGACATCCATTCCTCCATCATCTGCTCGTAGGGCACCGTGGTGCCCTGGGGCATCTCGTTGTCCAGCTTGGCCTTGGGCGCGCCGGGCTGGCTCAACCATTCTTCGGGGTCCTTGGGTTCATTGAGCACCGGCGCGTAGGTGGCAAACACCTTGGCCCGCGCCAGACGCGCCATGATGTTGTCGAGGTCACCGGCCAGATTATCCAGCGCCTCCTGGGCGGAGATGTCGCCATTGACCGCGGGAGCCAGATTCTGCCACCACAGCGGCGCCATGCGCGGATAGTCAGGCACGTTGGTGCCGGTAGGCGTCCAGTTGGACTCGTTGGGACTGCGGTAGAATTCCACCAGACCACCCAGCTTCGGCGCCATCTCGGTCATCTGGTCGGAGAAGATGTCGGACCGGCGGATCGGCGTCAGCCCCGCCATCAGCTTCTCCAGCGAGACGGTCTTGGACACGGTGAACTGGGCAAACAGCCAGGCCGCGCTGCGCCGATCCTCCGGCGTCGAATCGAAGAATGTCCAGGCCCCCACGTCCTGATAGCCGACCTTCATCCCCTCTTCCCAGTACGGGCCGGTGGGAGACGGCGCCATGCGCCACTTGGGATTGCCCTCATCGTCGGTCACTGCCACATCGGGACTGACCATGTCGGCGGTAAAGGCGGTGTACCAGAACATCTGCTGGGCCACGTTGCCCTGGGCCGGCACCGGCCCGGCCTCGCCGAAGGTCATGCCCTGGGCTTCGGGCGGCGCATAGTCTCGAAGCCACTCCACCATCTTGGTGACGGCGAACACCGAGGCCGGTGAATTGGTGGCGCCGCCACGGCTGACGCTGGCCCCCACCGGGTGGCTCTCTTCATCGACCCGAATGCCCCAGTCGTCTACCGGATTGCCGAACGGCACCCCGGGACTGCCCATGCCGGCCATGGACAGCCAGGAGTCATGGAAACGCCACCCCAGCGACGGATCCCGACGGCCGTAGTCCATGTGGCCGTAGACCTTCTGGCCGTCGATCTCGCCGACGTGCTCGCTGAAGAACTCGGCGATGTCCTGATAGGCGGTCCAGTTGGTGGGCACACCCAGATCATAGCCGTAGATGTCCTTGAACTGTGCCTTCAGGTCATCGCGCTGGAACCAGTCATAGCGGAACCAGTAGAGGTTGGCGAACTGCTGATCGGGTAGCTGGTAGATGCTGCCGTCGGGCCCGGTGGTGTACTGAATGCCGATAAAGTCGTCCAGATCGAGGGTCGGCAGCGTCAGGTCCTTCCACTCGTTGGCCATGGCCTCGCTCAGGTTGATGGTCGAGCCGTAGCGAATGTGGGTACCGATGGCGTCCGAGTCGTTGACGTAGGCGTCATAGATATTGCGCCCCGACTGCATCTGGGTCTGCATGTTCTGCACCACATCACCTTCGCCGATGATGTTGTGGGTTACCTCGATACCGGTCAGTTCGGTAAATGCCGGAGCCAGCACGTCGCGCTCCCAGGTGTGGGTGGTCAGGCCCTCGGCGACGGTGTTGATCTCCATGCCTTCAAACGGCTCGGCAGCCTTGGCAAACCATTCCAGTTCAGCGATGCGTTCCTCGCGGCTCAGGGTCGAGTCCTTGAACACCTCGTCGGCCAGGCGCTCGATCACCGCCGTTCGATCGTCCTGGGCCAGGGCGCCGCCGCTGAGCAGCAATAGCCCCACAGCACCTAGTCTGGTCAGCTTGAGTCTAGCGTTCATGGTCACCTCTATTGTTGTCGTCGACCGTCAGGTCGATCGTTGTCGTCGAAGGGAGCCTGGCCCCCGCTAGCCCCATCGCAGCAGGACCAGCATCCACACCACCGATACGCCCAGCGCCAGCCACAGACTCAGGCTGGTGAAGCCCACGACCGCCAGATGGATGTAGGCCGCCGACAGCATGCCGATGAAGAAACGGTCCCCCCGGGTGGTGCTGATCGGCAGAAAACCGCGCCGTTCCCGCGTCGGCGATACCAGCTCCCAGGTCGTCATGACCACCAGCAACAGCGCAATGACACCAAAGAAGATCGCCGTGGGCAGGGTCCATACCATCCAGTCCATGTCGGTGCTCCTCAGGTCCGGCCCAGGGCAAAGCCCTTGGCGATGTGATGGCGCACGAAGAACACCACCACGATGCCGGGCACGATGGTCAGTACCCCGGCCGCCGCCAGGGTGCCCCAGTCGATGCCCGAGGCGGTCGAGGTTCGCGTCATCACCGAGGCGATGGGCTGGGCCTCGGTGGAGGTCAGGGTGCGTGCCAGCAACAGCTCGACCCAGGAGAACATGAACAGGAAGAACAGCGTCACGCCGATGCCGGAGCGAATCATCGGAATGAACACCTGGACGAAGAAGCGCGGGAAGCTGTAGCCATCGATAAAGGCGGTCTCGTCGATCTCCTTGGGCACGCTGGACATGAAGCCTTCGAGGATCCAAACCGCCAACGGAATATTGAACAGACAGTGGGCCAGCGCCACGGCGATGTGGGTATCGAACAGGCCCACCGTGTAGTAGAGCTGAAAGTACGGCAGCAGGAACACCGCCGGTGGCGCCATCATGTTGGTCAACAGCCAGAAGAACAGGTGCTTGTCACCGATGAAACGGTAGCGACTGAAGGCATAGGCCGCCGGCAGCGCCACGCTCATGCTGATGGCCATGTTCATCAACACATAGGTGATCGAGTTGACGTAACCCATGTACCAGCTCGGGTCGGTGAATATCTTGGCGTAGTTGGCCAGGGTCAGCGATTGCGGCCATAGGGTCAGCTCGCCGAGGATCTCGCTGTTGGTCTGCAGCGACATGTTGACCAGCCAGTAGATCGGCAGCAGTACAAACACGATGTAGGCCAGCATCAAGAAGCCACGGCGAAAGCGTCGTCCTGTCGAACGGCCCTGTCGACGGCGGCGGGCCGCCTCCTTTTCGGCGCGCTTTCGCACCTGGTCGGGACTGGATGGCGTGGCATCAGTCATGGCGAGCCCCTCCCTGCCGGTCCTTCTGCAGATTCATGATGGCGGTATAGAACACCCAGCAGACCAGCAGGATGATCAGGAAGTAGATCAGCGAAAAGGCCGCCGAAGGCCCTACATCGAACTGGGCGGTGGCCATGATCGCCAGCGATTGACTGAGGAAGGTGGTCGCGCTTCCCGGCCCGCCGCCGGTCAACACGAAGGGTTCGGCGTAGATCATGAAGGAATGCATGAAACGCAGCAGTACCCCGATCACCAGTACGTTGGTGAGCTTGGGTAGCTGGATATAGCGAAACACCGCCCAGCGTGAAGCGCGATCGATGCGCGCCGCCTGATAGTAGGCCTCGGGAATCGCCTGCAGACCGCTGTAGCAGAGCAGTGCGATCAGCGAGGTCCAGTGCCAGACATCCATCAGCACGATGGTCACCCAGGCGTCCAGCGGACTCGAGGTGATGTTGTAGGGATAGCCGATCTGGCGCAGGCTCCAGCCCATCAGACCGATGTCGCCACGGGTGAAGATCTGCCAGATGCTGCCCACCACGTTCCACGGGATCAACAAGGGCAAGGTCACCAGGATCAACACCAGTGACGCCCGCCAGCCACGCTTGGGCATCAACAGCGCGATCCCCACTCCCAGCGGCACCTGAATCGCCAGAATGGTCAGCGAAAACGCAAACTGCCGGGCCAGCGCCGCCTGCAGCGCCGGATCGTTGAGCATCTTGACGAACCATTCGGTGCCGGTGAAGAACCGGGTATTGGCGTCGAAGACGTCCTGCACCGAGTAGTTGACCACCGTCATCAGCGGCACGATGGCCGAGAAGGCGACCAGCGCCAGCATCGGCAGCACCAGCCACCAGGCGCGATTGTTGGGGACCTTGTTCATGGCGCCACCTCTACCCGGGATTCATCTACGTACAAACTCAACCATCTTTCGGGAAAGCGCACCGATACGCGCCCGGAAAGCGCGAGCCCGCCCTCCTCCACGCGCACCTTGAAGCGCGCCTGGTCTAGCGCCAGCGTCAAGATCGAGTAGGTCCCGAGATCCTGGCAGTGGTCCACCACGGCGCTGAGGGTGCCGCTCGTGCCGTCCTCGGCAAGCTCGATGAATTCCGGACGAATGCCCAGCTTGAGGTTGTCGCTGCGTTCACGAGCATCAAGCAGCGACCGTCGCATCTCGGCGGACAGCTCGAGGCGCTGGCCGTCGATCAGGATGTTGTCGCCATCGATGCATGGCGTGAAGAAGTTCATGCCGGGACTACCGATGAAGTAGCCGACGAAGGTGTGAGCGGGGCTTTCGAACAGCTCGCGCGGGGTACCGAACTGGACGATTCGACCGTCGTACATCACCGCAATCTTGTCGGCAAAGGTCGAGGCTTCGAGTTGATCGTGGGTCACGTAGATCATGGTGATGGCGAAGCGCTGATGGATCTCCTTCAGCTTGCGCCGCAGCTTCCACTTGAGCTGCGGGTCGATCACCGTCAGTGGCTCGTCGAACAGGATGGCCGCCACATCATCACGGACCAGGCCACGCCCCATGGACACCTTCTGTTTCTCGTCGGCGCTGAGGTTGCGCGCCTTGCTGGCCAGGCGGTCGGTCAGATCAAGGATATCCGCGATCTCCTCGACCCTCTCGCGAACCCGCTCCTCCGGGGTCTTCACGTTGCGCAGCGGGAAGGCCAGGTTGTCGTAGACCGTCATGGTGTCGTAGACCACCGGGAACTGAAACACCTGAGCGATGTTGCGCTCTTCAGGCGGCAGCTCGTTGACCATGACCCCGTCGAAGCGCACCTCGCCCTGGGAAGGCACCAGCAGCCCGGAGATGATATTGAGCAGGGTCGACTTGCCGCAGCCGGATGGCCCCAGCAGGGCATAGGCACCACCCTGCTCCCACACGTGATCCATCTGTTCGATGGCGTAGTCGCTGCGCTTCGAAGGCGACGCCGAATAGCTGTGCGCCAACTGTGAAAGGCGAATCTCGGCCATGCTAGCGCTCCTCCCCCGACGCCGGCGGTGCCTGCTGTGACGACGGAAGCGGCGGACGCACCCCTCCGTCACCAGCTTCCGGCGGCACGTGCAGGGTCTTGCCATCCATGTCGAACACGAACAGGCGATGCACCGGTACATAGAGTGTGATCGGCTCATCCACACGAAAGCTGTGAACACCGGGAAGATGCGCCACCAGCGACATCCTCTCGTTGCCCACGTGCAGGAAGGTCTCGGAACCACTGATCTCGGCCAGCTCGACCTTGACGTCAAGCGCCAGGTCATCGTCTGCCCGGGGCTGCATGGCCAGATGAGCCGGCCGCACACCGAAGCGGTAGCTGCCCTCGTCAAGCGCCGCCAGATCTTCATCGAGCGGGAAGTGCACCTCGTCGTCAAAGCTGACTTCACCGTCGCGGATACGTCCTTCCAGCACATTGATGGGGGGTTCGGAGAACATCTCCGCCGCGGTCAGGGAGGCCGGCTGGCGGAACACCGTAGCGGTCGGGCCATGCTGAACCAGGCGCCCCTCGTGCAGAATTGCCGTATTGCCACCCAGCGCCAGCGCTTCCGCCGGTTCGGTGGTGGCGTAGACCGCGATGCAGTCACGCCGGGCGAACAAGGCACTCAACTCCTCGCGAAACTCCTCGCGCAGCTTGTAGTCGAGGTTGACCAGTGGCTCATCGAACAACACCAGATCCGCGTCCTTGACCAGCGCCCGTGCCATGGCGGTGCGCTGCTGCTGGCCACCGGACAGCTCCAGCGGCTGGCGGTCGAGCAGGCCTTCAATGTGCAGCAGCTCAGCGATCTCGTGGACACGCCGCTGGATCTCGCTCTTGGCGACACGGGCCAGCTTCAGCGGAGAGGCAATATTGTCGAAGACACTCTGGTGGGGGTAGTTGATGAACTGCTGGTAGACCATCGCCACGTTGCGTTGGCGCACCCCCTTGCCGGTCACGTCTTCACCCTGCATCAGGATGCGCCCCCGGGTTGGCTGGTCCAGCCCGGCCATCAGGCGCATCAGGCTGGTCTTGCCGGCCAGGGTGCGGCCCAGCAGGACATTGAAGGAACCCGGCTCCAGGGTCAGGCTGACGTCATCGATGTGGGTCTCGCTCGCCACCTTGCGGGTGACGCCGTCGAGGATCAGGGACATGGGCGTACTCTTTCGCGCAGAGGTTCCCCTCGTCTCCGAGGGGCGTCATCTGTACGGTAGTAGAGAATCTCTACTCGCCCGTGATGTTTTTAAACGAAAGGGCTCACCACGCGCCAGAAGATACCCTTTTTATCCCTTATCCTTTTGTTTTTACTTTTCTTTTCCGCTGCCACCAACTTTTGTCTAATGCGAAAAGCCACCTCTCTGGTAGCTGAGCATTGGTGCAGATGTTGTTTCCAGAAAAAAAAAGCGCCCAATGTTCGCAAAGGAACATTGGGCGCACGATGGGCGCGGGAGAACCCGCTGACGTCAGTTCAACAGCGTACGCACTGGCTTATCCAGCGCATCATCGACCTTCCCGCCCGCTCGCTCGACGCTGTCGTGTGCAGTAACCACCCGATCGTAAACCCCACCCCGAGCATCGTCGACGTGATCCGCGACCCCGTCCCGGGCGTCATCGACACGATCATTGACGTTGTCCTTGGCGTTTTCCACGGCGCGATCTGCGGTGCAACGACCAGACACCCCCACCGTGGCCTCGAGTGCCGCATTCTTGGCGACCTTTTCAGCATCGCAGTCGGGGCGTATCACCCCAGCTTGAACGCTTGCCGCCAGACTCAGAATTACTGCAGCACTAGCTGCCACACGCAACAACTTCATCCATGCCTCCTTGATTCTTGAATCAACCACCGACAGCCACAACGAGAGCGCGGCGTCTGTCCAGACGGACAATGGCTGAACTGCGTTCCCGCCCAACTGACTTGCGGACACAGCAAAGCAGACATTTCACCTGAAATGTCTGCTTTCGATCATAGGCATGAAACCACTGGGTAAAATGCCACCGCTGGATAGTCTGGCCGTGGCATTGGCGGGATATCGCGTGCTTAGCGGGTACCGAAGATCTTGTCCCCGGCGTCGCCCAGTCCCGGCACGATATAACCGTTTTCGTCGAGGCGCTCGTCCACCGAGGCGGTGTAGATCTCGATATCCGGGTAGGCTTCCTGAACGCGGCGGATGCCTTCGGGAGCTGCCACCAGCACGATCACTCGCATCAACTGGCAGCCACGGTCGCGCAGCATGTCCAGGGTGGCCACCATGGAACCTCCGGTGGCCAGCATCGGATCGATGACCACCGCCATGCGCTCGTCCAGGTCGTTGGCGAACTTGGAGAAATAGGGCACTGGCTCGAGGGTCTCTTCATCGCGGTAGAGACCGACCACGCTGACCCGTGCACTGGGAATCAGGTCGGTGACACCTTCCAGCATGCCAAGTCCCGCTCGCAGGATCGGTACGATGGTGACCTTCTTACCCTTGAGCTGCTTGACGGTGATGGTCTCGCCACTCCAGCCATCGATGTCATAGTCCTGCAACTCCAGGTCCTGGGTCGCCTCGTAGGTGAGCAGTTTTGCCACCTCGCCGGCCAGTTCACGGAAGCTCTTGGTGCTGATGCCGGCTTCACGCATCAGACCGAGTTTGTGCTGGACCAGGGGGTGATCGATGGCATGGACGCTCATTGGCGAGTCCTCTTTGATAACGGGAGGTGGTGCTTGGACGACCTTCGTCGCATGGACGCGGGCGACAAATTGCGCGCCATTCTACCTGCAACGCCGCGTCAGGTTAACCCGCAGCGTGCACCGAAAGCCGGCGGACGACCACGCCGTCCGCCCAACACGTTCATGGAGTCGGCGGCAGCTGCCAATCTACCGGGGATCTCCCATGCTCGGCGAGAAAGGCGTTGGCCCGAGAGAAATGGTGATTGCCGAAAAAGCCGCGGTGGGCCGACAACGGCGACGGGTGCGGCGACTCCAGCACCAGATGACGCTCCTGATCCACCAGCGCCTTCTTCTGGCGGGCGTGGCTGCCCCACAGCAGAAAGACACAGGGCGGCGCCTCGGCGTTGACGGTCTCGATGGCGCGGTCGGTGAAGGTCTCCCATCCCTTGCCCCGGTGGGAGCCGGCGTTGCCCTCCTCCACCGTCAAGGAGGTGTTGAGCAGCAACACCCCCTGGCGCGCCCAGGCCTCGAGGTGGCCGTGGTTGACCGGCGTCACCCCCAGGTCCTGGGCCAGCTCCTTGTAGATATTGACCAGTGACGGCGGCGGCTTGATGCCCTCGCGCACCGAAAAGCACAACCCATGAGCCTGGCCAGGACCGTGGTAGGGATCTTGCCCCAGGATCACCACTCGTACCTCGTCCAGCGGCGTCAGCTCGAAGGCCCGAAACCAGTCCGACGAGTGCGGATAGATGGTCTTCCTGGCGGCCTTCTCTGCCGCCAGAAACGCCTTGAGCTGCTGCATGTAGGGCGCCTGGAACTCAGCTCCGAGCCAGCGCTCCCAGCTGTCGGGCAATACCTGAACCATGTCGCTCACCGCCGCTGGTCCGCCAGGGGCTCGACGTAGGCCACGCCCATGTCCCAGGGGAACTGGATCCAGCAGTCCTGGGCGACCTCGGTGAGGTACTGATCCACCAGCGGACGACCCTCGGGCTTGGCGTAGATGGTCACAAAGTGCGCCTTGGGCAGCATCTCGCGCACCTTGCGCGCGGTCTTGCCGGTGTCCACCAGATCATCGACCAGCAGCCATCCTTCGCCGTCGTGATCCACGCCCTTGAGCACCTCGAGGCTGTCCTGCTCCATATGGTCGTAGCTCTTGATGCAGACGGTGTCGATCAGGCGAACATTGAGCTCCCGAGCGATCAGCGCGGCGGGAATCAGCCCGCCCCGGGTGATCGCAATGATGCCCTTGGTATCGCGCTCGATCAGGCGATGACACAGCTCGCGCACGTCGCGATGAAGCTGGTCCCAGGACACCACGAAATGGCGATGGTAGCGTTGACTGCTCATGGGTCACTCGTCCTCGGTGAAGGAACACACGGCGAACACGCTGTGGCCAGCGTCACGGATTCTCTGGGAGCCGCCAAGATCCGGCAGATCGACGATGGCAGACGTCTCCACCACATGTCCCCCGCTGCGGCTGATCAGTTCGGCCGCGGCCAGCATGGTGCCACCGGTGGCAATCAGGTCGTCCACCACCAGGATACGGTCGCCATCACGGAAGGCATCGGAGTGCAGCTCTACCTCGGCCTGGCCGTATTCCAGGGTGTAGGTCTGACTGATGGTCTTGAACGGCAGTTTGCCCTTCTTGCGTACCGGCACAAAACTGCAGCCCAGCTCGTAGGCCACCGGCGCGCCGACGATGAAACCGCGGGCGTCGATGGCGGCGATGGCGTCCAGATCCATCTCCTGATAGCGGTGCACGAAGCTGTCGATCAGCTTGCGAAAGGCCGCACTATTCTGCAGCAGCGGGGTGATGTCACGAAAGTTGACACCCGGCTGGGGCCAGTCGGGAACGGTGCGAATGACGGACTTGATGTAGTCGCCGTAGATACTCATGGCGGTTCTCGCTAGGGGTCGAAAGAAGAATGCATGACACATGCGGCGCCTTGTCTCGGCGCCGCACGGCGGGGCTGGCCAACCTGCCGGCTCAGCCGGTCCTGGCCAGCCAGCCCCGGTCAGCCCGATGGGCTCAATCGAGGTAGATCATCTTGATCGCGAACAGCACACCGAGGATCACCACGGCGGCGTTCAGGTCCTTGAAGCGACCGGACAGGGCCTTGATCGCCACGTAGCTGACGAAGCCGAAGGCGATACCTTCGGCGATGGAGAAGGTCAGCGGCATGGCCAGGGCGGCGATCAATACCGGCGCCGCCTCGGTGGCGTCGTCCCAGTCGGCATGGGCAAGGCTTCCCGCCATCAGCGACGCCACGTACAGGAGCGCCCCCGCGGTGGCATAGGCCGGAATGGAGCCCGCCAGCGGAGCGAAGAAAAGGCTGGCCAGAAACAGTACCGCGACCACCACGGCGGTCAGACCGGTACGCCCACCGGCGGCGATGCCGGCGGTGCTTTCCACATAGCTGGTGGTGGTCGAGGTGCCGAGGGCAGCACCGGCCATGGAGGCGGTGGAGTCCGCCATCAACGCACGACCCAGGCGCGGCAGCTTGCCGTCCTTGTCGAGCAGGCCACCGCGATGGGCAACGCCCACCAGGGTACCGGAGGTGTCGAACAGATCTACGAACAGGAAGGCAAAGACCACGCTGATCATGGCCACATCGAAGGCACCGGCCAGGTCCATGGACATCAAGGTCGGCGCGATCGACGGCGGCATCGACACCACCCCGCTGAATTCATTGTGGCCCAGCAGCATGGCCACCAGGGTCACCCCCAGAATACCGATCATCACCGCCCCGGTGACGCGCAGATGGGCCAGCGCGGTAATCACGAAGAACCCGGCCAGGGCGTACAGCGGGGCCGGCTCGGACAGATCGCCCACCGACACCAGGGTGGCCGGGTTGTCGACGATGATGCCGGCATTCTTCATCGCGACCATGGCCAGAAACAGACCGATACCCGCCGCGATGCCGAGTCTCAAGGTGATCGGAATCGAGTTGATGATCCACTCGCGGATGCGAAAGATGCTGAGCAGAAAGAAGGTAACACCGGACAGGAAGACCGCTCCCAGCGCTGCCTCCCAGGTGTAGCCCATGCCCAGCACCACACCGTAGGTAAAAAAGGCGTTCAGACCCATGCCTGGCGCCAGGGCGATGGGATAGTTGGCCCACAGCCCCATTACCAGACAGCCCACCGCGGCGGCGACACAGGTCGCCACGAAGACCGCCCCGTAGTCCATGCCCGCCTCGGACAGGATGCTCGGGTTGACAAAGATGATGTACGCCATGGTCAGGAAGGTGGTGATCCCGGCGATCACCTCCGTCTTGACGGTGGTGCGGTGCTCACTGAGCTTGAAGAAGCGATCGAGCGGGCTCTTGCCGGAGCTCGGTTCAGGCTGCTGGTTGGACATGCGCTGGGTCCTGCACGTGGAGTCAATAGGGGAGTGTCCAGGACGAGAGTTCGCCGAACGCGCCCTGCCACCCTGCGACTAGTGACACCATATAGCAGGCCGTCCAGGGAATCACGACGATCCTGCACAACCTGGCCAACGCACAGGGAGCACGCAGGGTCGTCCGCGCGACCTCCAGCGCCACCACGTCAAGCAAGGCTGCCCGCCCCATAAAGCGGCATCCCAGCCCTCGACGATCGGCCAGGGCCAAACGCACATCGGGCGCGGTACGGCGAG